>DASXYJ010000158.1:0-2169 GCA_036502565.1 Gammaproteobacteria bacterium | reverse complement strand
TGTGGGATACGGTCTGCACCCACAGGCGATTATGGAAGGGGCTCAGGAGCCAAGGCCTGAGGAAGAACAGCTGGAAGTTGCCGGCGATGGTGCGTAGCTTGCGGGTGAATTCCTGCTGGGCACTCGAAGCCACCCAGTCATAGGCCCGGGCCTTTGGCTCGAACAACACCCGGTAGCCCTGCCGCGCCACCTGCATGGGGATGAGCACGTCGTCCAGGATCAGGGTCTCAGGGATCGGCTGGAACAGTTCCCGGCGCATGGCATAGATGGCCCCCGTGACACCCACGGTGGAGTCCACCTGGCCTTCATAGAGGCGCATGAACTTCTCGTAGCGCCAGTAGAAATCCACGCCCTTGCCCACTTCGGAATGGGTGGTCCCGTCCAGCAGTACCAGCTCGCCGCTCACCGCACCCACCTGAGGGTCGGCGAAGCGGCCGGCCAGGGCGCGCAGGGCCCCGGTCTCGAAACGCTGGCGGGCATCCGCCAGCACCACGATCTGGCCGTGGGCCATGCGCATGACGTCGTTCAACACCGCGCTCTTGCCGCGGCGCTTCTTGAACTCCACCACCCGCACGTAGGTCGAGTGATAGGCGCGAGCCTGCTCGGCGGTATCGTCGGTGGAACCATCCGAAGCCACGATCACCTCCAGGTGGTCCCAGGGGTAATCCAGGTCCAGGAAGTTCTCCAGGCGTTGCTTGATCCGGCGTGCCTCGTTGTGGGCCACCACCACCAGGGTCAGCCGCGGCATGGTCCAGCCGGTGATGTCGTGCTGGGGCGTGACGCCAGCCCACAGACGGATCAGCAGCGGGTAGCCCACGTAGGTATAGGCCAAGAGCGCTGTAGATATCCAGAATACTGTCTGCATGTCAGGCATGGGGTTCACTGCTCGGTGCTGGCGACTGCGTTGGAACCGCAGGAAGGCACTTGGGTCGAAAGGTGCTCGCCGTACTGGTCCAGGCTCTTGCACAGCTGGTCCACGTTCACCCCGATGTCGCTGCCGTCATCCGCCTTGGCCTTGTAGGCGCTGGAAGGTGCCAAGCGGTAGTTGTGGCCGTCAGCACCGGCGAAACCCACGGCCGAGAGGCTGTGCGGGAAGTAGTTGTCCGAGGGATACTCGGAGGAGCTGGCGCCGATGATGGCGTTGCGCTTCAGCGCGGCGCCCGGGAAGAAGGCATTGATGCTGGAAAGGCCGGGTGCATGATTGGTGCCGATCATGCCGTACTGGTTCTGCAGGGCGATGTTATCGGTATAGGTGAAGCCCTCATCGGGCTTGCCGTCGCCGTATACCAGGGTGCCGGTCTGCAGGGCGGTGTTGTGCGTGAAGGTCACATCGGCGCTGCCATTATCCATCTGCAGCAGGTTGCCGTTGCCCCAGGGGCCGCCCACATCTTCGAACAGGTTGTTTGCGATGAGGATGCGGCGGGCTTGCTGACTGCTGTAGTCGTCGTCCTGGCCAAGGATGTTGACGCCGTTGGCCACGTGGCGCACCACGTTGTCCTTGAAGGTCACGTCCTGCACCACCGACCACGGGGCGCCGCCGTCCTGGTCGCGCACCGTGAACAGGATGGAGTAGCCGTTCTGGGCCTGGGCCCAGTTGTATTCGAACAGGTTGCCTTCCACGAGCACGCGCTGGGCGTTCTTGAGCTCGAAGATGTTCTTCACCTGCCAGTTGGTGTTCTGATAGCCGGCCTCGCCCTTCTTCCAGGCCAGCTTCTTCGCGAAGTGGTTGCCGCGCACCTCGATATCCGAGGGCACCAGGTCCTTGATGCTGGGGTCCTGGCCGCCGAACATCACGTTCTCGCCGGCCGCCTCCAGATAGTCGTTCACGATCTTGTAGGGACCGGGGCCGTTCCAGCTGGAGATGGCCTGGGCATCCTCCCCCGCCTTCTTGATGTCGGCGATGTAGGAATCCACCACCGCACCGCCACGGGCGTTCATGGCGATGCCGCGCCGCGCGCCGATGGCGGGATCGCCATGCAGGTAGCAGCGATCGACAATGATGTGATCAGGCAGCGAATCCAGGGTTGCGTTGGCACTGCTGCCGAATACCATGAGGTTCTCGAGGAAGGCGGAACCGGCCGGCTGCTGTCCGCCCTTCACCCAATCCACGGCCTTCTTCACCGCGTCTGAACGCGGCGGGCCGGGCCGCACTTCCAGGCCCACCATCCG
>DASXYJ010000157.1:0-2939 GCA_036502565.1 Gammaproteobacteria bacterium | reverse complement strand
GGGCATGGGCGCGGTGATGCACCTCTTGAACGCCATGGAAGCCCAGCTCGCTGCCCAGACCGAGGACCTGGCCTCCGCCTACAAGCAGCTCAAGGCCTCCCAGCTGCAGCTCATCCAGTCCGAGAAGATGGCCTCTCTCGGCCAGATGGTGGCGGGGGTGGCCCATGAGATCAACACGCCGCTCGGCTACGTGAAGAACAACATCGAGATGATGGAGATGTTCTTCGAGTCCAGCCGCGCCGTGGTGGAGGCCAGCAACGCCCTGGCGGACGTGCTGCTCTCCCCCGCCAGCAGCGAGCAGGAGCTGCAGCTCAGGCTCGCGACCCTGGCGGAACTGCGCCAGCAGCCCAGCGGCGAAGCGGATGACCTGGTGAAGCTGTTCGCCGATACCCGCTTCGGCATCGACCAGATCAGCGAGCTGGTGCAGAACCTAAAGAACTTCAGCCGGCTGGACCGGGCCGCGGCAGCCGACGTGGACCTGAACGAATGCCTGGAGAGCGCGGTGCTCTTGGCCCGCAACGTGCTCAAGACCCGCGTGGAGGTGGTGCGCCAGTACGGCGCGCTGCCGCGCATCAGCTGCATGCCCTCGCAGCTTAACCAGGTGTTCCTGAACATGCTCACCAACGCTGCCCAGGCCATCGAAGGCCCGGGCAAGATCCTGCTCAAGACCGAGACCGAGGAGAGCTGGCTCAAGGTGACCGTCCAGGACACCGGCAAGGGCATCCCGGCGGACACGCTGCCGCGCATCTTCGATCCCTTCTTCACCACCAAACCCGTGGGCCAGGGCACCGGGCTCGGCCTGTCCATCAGCTACCAGATCGTGCAGCAGCACGGCGGCGACATCCGCGTGACCTCGCAGCCCGGCAAGGGCACGCGCTTCACCGTGCGCCTGCCCCTCACGCCACAGGCCGCCCAGGCTCCGGGGAACCGCCCGCCGCCGGCAGCACCACAGGGAGAAGCCGCATGAGCGAGAAAGCCAACATCCTGCTGGTGGACGACGAGGAGCGCGTGCTGCGTTCCCTGGAGATGCTGTTCCGCCACCGCTTCAAGGTCTACACCACCACCGACGGCAACGAGGCGGTGGACATCTGCCGGCGCGACCGGGTGCACGTGGTGGTGAGCGACCAACGCATGCCCAGGGTCACCGGAGTGGAGGTGCTGCGGCGGGTGCGGGAAGTCTCTCCCAACACCATGCGCCTCCTGCTGACTGGCTACTCGGACCTGCAGGCAATCGTGGACTCGGTGAACGAGGGCGAGATCTTCCGTTATCTCAGCAAGCCCTGGAGCGCCAAGGAGATCACCAACATCGTGAACCAGGCGGCAGACATCGCCCTCAGCCTGGAGCACGAGAACGGCGGCACCGCCAGCGGCACGGTGCCCGGCATCCTGGTCATCGACGAGGACCCCACGGTGGTGGAGATGGTGAAGGCCATCTGCGGCAAGGAGCGGGAAGTCACCTGGAGCGTGGACCTGGACGAGGCCTTCGAGACACTCGCCGCCAACGACATCGCCATCGTGGTCTGCGACATCCGCCTGCGCGGTCGCGACATCTCCGCAGCTGTGAAGGCACTCAAGGAGAGCAACCCCATGGTACTCACCATCGTGCAGACCCAGCTGCAGGACGTGGATACCCTGCGCAGCCTCATCAACCACGGCCAGATCTACCGTTTCCTGCCCAAGCCCGCGCGGCGCGGCCTCTTGGAGATGAGCCTGGACGCGGCCTCGCGGCGGCACGTGGCCATGAAGGCGGTGCCGGCGCTCACCAAC
This sequence comes from Gammaproteobacteria bacterium, assembly GCA_036502565.1. GTDB lineage: Bacteria > Pseudomonadota > Gammaproteobacteria > Natronospirales > REEB76 > DASUBN01. The sequence continues at coordinate 1,172 of DASXYJ010000157.1, read as the reverse complement.
CGATACCAGGTCGAAAAGAGCGATCAGGCACCGGTGGCGGCGCTCTCCACTCGCTTGCAGGGATTCTTAGATCGGATGCGGCAAGGCAAGCCACTCTAAGCTTCGAGTACGGACTGCACCTTTCGTAGCGCTGCCGTGACGCCCTGATCGTCCTTGAGGGCCTTGCGGGTCAGGCGCACCGCCTTCACCAGCTCAGGGTTCGCCTTCGGCGGCGGCCGGTCCGCGCAACGCTGCATCAGCTGCAACCACACCGCCGGATGCTCCTCGCCGCAGCGCACCAGGCGCTGGTACCAGCGCAGGGGCGGCGCGATGCGCTCGCATTCCATGGCGCAGCGCCGGACCACCAGCAGCTTCTGCTCGCGCTCAGGGCCCTCCGCGCCCGCCAGTTCTTCCAGGGCCAGCAGCGCGTCCGCGACACGCCGACGCACCACGGAGCGGGTGGTGATGGGCAGCACGAACCAACAGGCGACCACGCCGCAGACGGCGCCCACTGCGATCGCCAGCAGGCGCTGGCCCAGCAGCTCTCCCACCGGCAAGCCGCTGGACTCGCTGAGCAGCGCCACCACCAGGGTGACGCAGGCGGCCCACCAGGCGTAGTTGGATTCCCTGAGCCAGGTACCGACGAAGAGCGCGGCGAAGATCAGCACCGCCGCCAGGGGTCCATGGGGCACGAACACATATTCCAGGCCGGCGGCGGCCACGGCGCCCAGGAGCGCGCCGCCGAAACGCAGCAGGCCCTTGTAAGCCGCGTCGCCGCGGCCGATGGCACCGCTGCAGACGATGAAGGCGGTGAGCACTACCCAACCCCAATGGGTAGGGAACAGGACGCGGCCGAGCAGGAAAGAGGCCACCAGGGCCACGCCCATCTGCGCCGCCATCCGGGTGCTGGCGGGCAGGGTCTTGGTATCCACCGGCCGTGCCGGCGCTTCGAATGGATGTTGAGAGGACTCGGCGCGGGTCAGCATCAGCAACAGGTGGTCCCAGAAGAAGGCGATCACTGCGGCGGCGAGCAGCAGAGCCAGATCCACCCCGGGGCCGCCGGCGGCATGGGGTGCACCGGGCGCCACCAGCACCGCGATGAAGGGCAGCGCCATGATGCGGCCGAGCTGCCGGGTGTTGCCGCCGAAGCGGCGCGACCAGACCGAGAGGAACAGTGCGGCGGTGAAGACGGC
>DASXYJ010000156.1:0-3297 GCA_036502565.1 Gammaproteobacteria bacterium | reverse complement strand
ATCCGCGCGGGATATGTCAGCTGAGCGCGGCTATCGCCTGCCGCAAGACCTCTTCCGGCGGTAAGGTCGCGTCGATGCGCAGCGCGGTGCTCGGCATCTCGAAACGTCCGGCCACGGCCCGCACCAGGTCCGGCGCGCGGTCACCTGCCACGTGCTGCTGCGCTGCCACCCGCTCCACAGCCACTTCCACCGGGCAATCCAGCCACAGGGCCACGAAACGGAAGCCGTGCTTCACGGCGATGGCGCGCACCGCCTGGCGCTCCGCGCGCCTGCCGAAGGTCATGCCGTCGATGAGCGAACCCTCGCCCAGGTCGCAGTGGGCCCGCAGCCACTTCAGCACCGAAGCGTAGGCCGCCTGCTTCTCCCGCGGGGTGAACTGGCAGTCCGGGAAGAGCTGGGCCCGGAGCGTGTCGCGGTTGATCTCGGCGAGGCCGAAGTGCTCACAGAGGGGCGCGGCCAGGGTGGACTTGCCGCTGCCGGGCAGGCCCACCAGCGCCACCACCAGCTTAGCTGACATCAGCCGCGCCGGGCGTGGCCGTGCCAGGGCATGACTTTGCGCCAGCGCAGGTCGGAGAGGATCTCCCGCGCCGCGTTGTGACCCGGGGCGCCGGTGACGCCGCCGCCCGGATGGCTGCCGGCGCCGCACATGTAGAGCGCACCGATGGGCGCGCGGTAGGCCGCGTTGCCCAGCACCGGGCGCGCGCTGAAGAGCTGATCCAGCGTGAGCGCGCCGTGGAAGATGTCCCCGCCGATGAGGCCGAAGCGGCGTTCGAGGTCGAGGGGCGTCAGCACCATGCGGCCCAGCACGCTCTTCTTGAAGTTGGGCGCGAAGCGGTCGACGGTGTCGATGACGGTGTCCGCGGCGGCTTCGCGCATCTCATCCCAGGTCTTGCCGTTCTGGGGTTCCGGGTCGAAGTGCTGGCAGAACAGGCTCGCCACGTGCTGGCCCTTGGGTGCGAGCGAATCGTCGACGGTACTGGGGATGAGCATCTCCACGATGGGCTGCTTGGCGAAGCCGTCGCGCTTGGCGTCGAAGTAGGCCTGTTCCATGTACTTGAGCGAGGGCGCCATGATGATGCCGGAGGAGTGGTGCACCTGCGCCTGCTTGCCCGGCAGGCAGGTGAAATCCGGAAGTTCCGAGAGTGCCACGTTCATGCGCAAGGTGCCGGAACCGCAGCGCCAGCCCTGCATGCGCGTGAGGAAATCCGGGTCCAGATGCTTCTTGTCGACCAGCTTGAGATACAGCAGCTTGGGATTGAGGTTGGACACCACGATGTCCGCGTCGATCTCGGTGCCGTCTTTCAGCGCCGCGCCCACCGCGCGGCCGGCCTTGATGCGCACCTCGGCGACTTCAGCGCCGGTGGTGATCTCCACGCCCCGCGCCAAGGCTTCCTTCTGCATGGCCTGGGTGATGGCGCCCATGCCGCCGATGGCATGACCCCAGGCCCCCTTCTCGCCGTTCACCTCGCCGAACACGTGGTGCAGGAGCACGTAGGCGGATTCCGGCGTATAGGGGCTGGCGAAGTTGCCGACGATGGAATCGAAGCCGAACACCGCCTGGGCCGGGTCAGACTCGAACCACTGCTCCAGCACCTGGCCCGCGCTCTTGGTGAACAGCGCCAATACGTCGCGCTGCACTTCTATCGGCAGCTTCACGAAGCGCCGGCTCTGGCGCAGGATCTTCATGAGTTCACCCACGCCGCCGCCGGCGTTGGGCGGGGTCTGCAGGATCAGGTCCCGCAGCACGTCCGCCACCCGCTCCAGGCTCTCGTAATAGGCCGGCAGGTTCTCGGCGTCTTTCTCCGAGAAGCGCGCGAATTCCTTCTGGGTGGATTCGAGGCCGCCGCCGACCTTCAGATAGTCCTTGTCCGAGAGCGGCAGAAAATTGGCCAGGGGCCGCAGGATCACCTTGAGACCGTGCTCCTTCAGGCGCAGGTCCTGGATGACCTTGGGATTCAGCAGGCTCACGGTGTAGCTGGCGGTGGAGTTGCGGAAGCCGGGATGGAACTCCTCGGTCACCGCCGCGCCGCCCACGATGTCGCGCCGCTCCAGTACCCGCACCTTGAGACCGGCGCCGGCCAGGTAGCAGGCGCAGGTGAGGCCGTTGTGGCCGCCGCCGATGATGAGCACGTCGTAACGCATGGAGAGCCCCCGTGAAGAGGCGGAGACTTTAGCCGCTGGCCGGCCGGTTTGTCACCAAGTCCCGGTGTTCTGCATGCTTTTCCACGGTTCCTGGGGCGGCAAGGCATCGCCTTTCTGCAGCAGTTCTATCGAGATGTTGTCGGGAGTCCTGATGAACGCCATGTGGCCGTCCCGGGGCGGGCGGTTGATGGTGACGCCGGCCTTCATGAGGCGCCCGCAGAGAGCGTAGATATCCTCCACCCGGTAAGCCAGATGGCCGAAGTTGCGGCCACCGTCGTAGCCTTTCTCGTCCCAGTTATGGGTGAGCTCCACCAGGGGCGCCTTGTCCTTGCGCGCGGCCTCCGCATCGCCGGGCGCCGCCAGGAACACCAGGGTGTAGCGCCCCTTCTCATGGTCGACGCGGCTGATCTCCGTGAAGCCGAGCTTGCGGCAGAAGAACTCCAGGGTCGGTTCCAGATCCGAGACCCTGATCATGCTGTGTAAGTACTGCATACCTAACCCTCTAAGTGGAACGGATAGCTTACGCGCCCGTCCCGCAGTTCCGCATGGGGAGTTAACCCATGTGTCGCCACCTGCCCCGTCCCCAGGATGTGCCGCACCTCAACCCCGCGGACCGTGAGCGCGTCGCTGATGAGGCAGCGATGGCACTCCAGGGGCTTGGCTTCGGCGCACATAATGGAGACGCGGCCCTGCCGCGAAAGTTCCATGAGCCCGGCCAGCGCCCCTTCGAACTCCGGCGTCAGCATGTAGTCGGCGAAACCCCGGAAGCCTTCCTGCAAGCCTTCGTTCACGGAATCGGGCCGCGGCTTGCGCATGCCGCCGAGCTGCGGCATATGCCGGTAAGCGATGCCAGCCGTCGCCAGTGCCTTGGCGAAAGCCTCCGAGTTGTATTGGGGATTGCGGCGCGAGCGCGGCAAAGCGCGTACGTCCGCCAGCAGCGTCACGCCGTTCTCGCGCAATAAGCCGATGGTCTCTTCCTGGGGACGGACCGAATGGCCGAGGGTCCAGAGCGTCACGTAAGCAGCGAGACGTAGGTGAGGAAGAACAGCAGGCTGCGGTAAAGATTCAGGGACAGGACCAGGGTGGCAAAGGCATAGCCCAAGCCGAACAGCAGCGACCCGGCCCGGCCATAGCCGTAGAACCGATGCGCCGCCA
>DASXYJ010000155.1:0-4388 GCA_036502565.1 Gammaproteobacteria bacterium | reverse complement strand
CCTGGTCACCGCCGAGAAGACCGCGGTGGCACCCAAGCCCATCAAGCTGCGCCGCGCGCGCCTGGCGCTGGTGCTGGGCGTCCAGGTGCCGGATGCGGATGTGACCGCCATCCTCACGCGCCTCGGTTGCGCGGTGAGCACGAGCCAAGACGGTTGGAACGCCATCGCTCCGAGCCACCGCTTCGACATCGAGATCGAGGAAGACTTGATCGAAGAGGTGGGCCGGGTCTACGGCTACGACAAGATCCCGGCCACTCAGTACCCCTCGCGCCAGGGCATGGAACACCTGCCCGAAGCCCGGGTGGACCTGCGCCGGCTGCGCCAGGTGATGGTGGAGCGGGGCTACCAGGAAGCGGTCACCTACAGCTTCGTGGACTCCGCCCTGCAGACCCGGGTCTATGGGCAGCCGGATGCGGCCTTGCCCCTGGCTAACCCCATCACCGCGGACATGACCGAGATGCGCCTCGGCCTATGGCCGGGGCTGCTCAAGGTACTTCAGTACAACCTGAACCGGCAGCAGGAACGGGTACGAGTCTTTGAGACTGGTTTGAGGTTTATTCTTCAAGCTAATGAAATACTTCAAGAAAACACCATCGCTGGTCTTGTCTCCGGTCCCGAGTTCCCGCTCCAGTGGGGCGAGGCGGAACGGGCCGTGGACTTCGCCGATCTGAAGGGCGATATCGAGGCTCTGCTGAGGCCGGCCGGGGCGGCTAGCCGCCTAAAGGCCGAAGCCAAGCCTCATCCAGCCCTCCACCCCGGTCAGTCGGCCCAGTTGCTGCTGGATGGGCGCGAATTGGGCTGGATGGGCGCCCTGCATCCTGGGCTCACGAAGGCCCTGGACCTGCCTCAGGGGGCTTTAGTGTTCGAAATGCGCCTGGAGGGCCTCCTGGAGGGCAAAATCCCCGCTTTTGAGCCCATCTCACGCTTCCCGGCAGTCCAACGGGACCTGGCGGTGGTGGTAGGCGAGGAGGTCTCGGCAGCCGAGCTTCTGGGGGCGGCCCGGGAGGCCGCCGGAAGCGTGCTGCAGGACGTCCGGATCTTCGATATCTACCGGGGACCGGGCATAGATTCTGGACGAAAAAGCGTCGCTTTAGGCTTGATTTTACAAGACTCTTCCCGCACTCTAACTGACGAAGATGCTGACGGAGCCATGCAGCGGGTGGCGGACCGATTGGCACGGGGTCTAGGTGCAACGATAAGAGATTAGCCTATGGCGCTGACCAAAGCCGAGATGGCCGAAGCCCTGTTCGCAGAGCTGGGCCTCAATAAGCGCGAGGCCAAGGAGCTGGTGGACCTGTTCTTCGAGGAGGTCCGGCTGGCCTTGGCGGAGGGTCGCCAGGTGAAGCTCTCAGGATTCGGCAATTTCGACCTCCGCAAGAAGAACCAGCGTCCGGGGCGTAACCCCAAGACCGGGGAAGAGATCCCCATCACCGCCCGCCGGGTGGTGACGTTCCGTCCGGGACAGAAGCTCAAGGCACGGGTGGAGACATATGCTGGAAGCCGGGAACAATAGCGAGCTCCCCCCGATCCCGGGAAAGCGTTACTTCACCATCGGTGAGGTGAGCGACCTCTGCGGCGTGAAGCCGCACGTGCTCCGCTATTGGGAGCAGGAATTCCCCCAGCTCAAGCCGGTGAAGCGCCGTGGCAACCGCCGCTATTACCAGCGCCATGACGTGCTGGTGATACGCCAGATACGCAGCCTGCTTTACGAACAGGGTTTCACCATCGGTGGGGCCCGCCAGCAGCTCTCCAGCGACGGCGCCAAGCAGGACATCACCCAGAGTCACCAGATCGTGCGCCAGATGCGCACCGAGCTGGATGAGCTCCTGCAGATACTAAAGCGCTGAATCCACGGCAGGTTTCGTCCCAGGGGGCGTTCGCGTATCATTACGCCCCTGCCAAAGGCCCGTCCGGGCCGTCAGTCAGTTGAATCAGTCGGGGCGTAGCGCAGTCTGGTAGCGCACTTGCATGGGGTGCAAGGGGTCGGAGGTTCAAATCCTCTCGTCCCGACCAATTCAACTTTCTTCAGAAATCAAATGGTTATTGGGCGGGACGAGCTCTTGTCCAGGATTTGAACCTCCTCGGAGGTTCACTTTCGCCCTGCGCTATCCTGCTCCGGGCGAAAGCCCGGGGGCTACATCCCTGTAGGCCCGCCGACCGCTTCGCGGTCGGCCCTCTCGTCCCGACCAAGAGAAAGCAAAGAGCCCAGCATATCGCTTAGCTCTTGTCGCTGCAGTTCGTAACTTGGAAAGTTACTGGTATTAGTGAAGAGTTTGAGTCAGCGGCCATGAGGAAAGCCAAAGAAAAGCCCGGCGTCGTACCGGGCTTTTCGTGGCTACTCGAGTTATCGGTAGCGGAGGAAGGATATGAACCTGCGGTTCACTTACCCTTCTTCGCATCCTTCTGCGCGTCCTTCAGCTCGTCCATCGCCTTCTTGGCTTCCTTCTGGGCTTTCTTGAGGTCGTTCTCCTTCAAGCCCTTGTTGGCGTACTTGACGGCATCATCCAGTTCCTTGCGCTCCTTGCTCTTGTTCTTCACGTCGTTGATGGCGCCGGTGCCCTGGCCCTTGCAGGGGTCCTCGGCGGTGGAGTCGTAACCCTCACCCGAGGGGCCTTCCAGGCAATTGATCACGTGGTGCAGATGGGCATGCACGTCTTCGAGCTTGGAAGAACCGGCGGACATGCCGGCATGTTGCAGCGCGGTGGCGATCTCCTGATCCGGGTTGGCACTGCCGGCGGCATCACTGGCGCTCATGCCGGTACCGGCAGCGGGCGCGCCGGCGGCCATGGCGGCAGTCAGTGCAGTGGCGGAGAGACAGCCGATCAGGAGAGAAGAGAACTTGTTCATGGTGAGACCTCGTGTCGTTATCGAGGCGGCTATTAGAACCCCACGGCGCCGGATACCGAAACCAAGTTTACAGATGCTGTTTCGGCAAAAACCCCAGGACGTGCAAGAATCAGGCATGGCTGAGAACGGCAGCGGCTTCATCCAGGACGGACCCAAGCTCGGTAACCAATACCGGGATGATGCCGCCTTGCGTACCTGGCTGGACAGACGCATGCCTGCGGAGGTGTTGCGCAGCATCGGACCCGGCTTGGAGTCGCTGGGTGAGCGGGCGGCGGGGGAGATGCTGGAACTCACGGCCGAGGCGGAAGCCCAGCCGCCGCGGCATGTGCCCTACGATGCCTGGGGCCGGCGTGTCGACCGCATCGAGGTATCCGATGCCTGGAAGGCGCTGCATCGCATCGCCGCCGAGGAGGGCATCGTCGCCACCGCCTATGAACGCCGACATGCAGAGTGGTCGCGGCTACATCAGTTCCTGCGCCTGCATCTCTACACACCGTCGTCGGCCATCTATTCGTGCCCGCTGGCCATGACCGACGGCGCGGCGCGGGTCATCGAGCTGTTCGGCGATGCCGCACTGAAGCGGGACATCCTGCCGCATCTCCTGAGCCGCGACCCGGCGCAGTTCTGGACCTCGGGGCAATGGATGACGGAGCGCACCGGCGGCTCGGATGTGAGCGGTACCTCAACAGAGGCGAAGGCAGATCAAGGCGTTTGGCGCCTGCACGGTACCAAGTGGTTCACCTCCGCCACCACCTCCGAGATCGCCGTGACCTTGGCGAAGGATCCGGATGCCGGCGGCAAACTGAGCCTCTACCTCCTGGAGCTGCGGGATGAGCAGGGCAAGCTGAAAGACATCCTCGTGCATCGCCTCAAGGACAAGCTGGGCACCTGGGCACTGCCCACGGCGGAGTTGAGCTTGCAGGGCACACCGGCGGTGCGCATCGGGGAGCACGGCAAGGGCGTGAAGCAGATCGCGACGGTGCTGAACATCACCCGGCTCTATAACGCGGTCTCCGCAGTGAGTTACATGCGCCGCGGTATCGCCCTGGCCGGGGACTATGCCGGCAAGCGCCGCGTGTTCGGCAAGCTGCTGAAAGACCAGCCGCTGCATCGCCAGACCCTGGACGAATTGCAGGCGGAATACCTGGGCGCCTTGCACCTGGTGCTGCATCTCGGCGCCCTGCTGGGCCGTTCCGAGCTGGAGAAGGCTTCGCAACCTGAGAAGCTGTTGCTGCGCCTGCTCACGCCCATCGCGAAGCTCTACACGGCGAAGCAATCCATCGCGGTGGCCAGTGAGACTCTGGAGTGTTTCGGCGGTGCCGGGTACATAGAAGACACAGGCTTGCCGCGGCTGCTGCGGGATTGCCAGGTGCTTTCCATCTGGGAGGGCACCACTAACGTGCTGTCCCTCGACGTGCTGCGCGTGCTGGAGGACCCGGAAGCCTTCCCGGTCTATGCGGCGGACGTGGAGATGCGGCTGGCGAAGATGCTCGCCCACGAGCTGGAACCTTTCGCCGCCCTGATCAGCGAGGCGCTCACGG
>DASXYJ010000154.1:0-3086 GCA_036502565.1 Gammaproteobacteria bacterium | reverse complement strand
CAAGCCCTACCAAGGCACGTGCCTCAGCCGGCGTGGTGACGATGAAATGGCCGTACTCCTGGGTGCCGTCCACCAGAAAGCCGGCGTAGATATGCGGTCCCGGTAGCTTGCCCGCGTTCACGGCTGGACGCACCTGCGCATTGAATTCGTTCGAAGCCTCGCCCATGTTGAGCACGGTGGTCACGCCGTTGGCGAGATAGACCTGCATGTCCTCTGAGGTGTCCGCATGGGTATGCATGTCGGCGAGGCCAGGCGAAAGGTAAGCAGTGCCATGGCCATCGATGACCTGCGCGCCCGCTGGTACTGCGAGCTTCGAGCCGATGGCAGTGATCCTGCCATCCTGCACCAGTACCATCTGCCCGCGGAGGACCCGGTCGGAATCCATGGGTACCACATTGACCCCGACGAACGCGGTCAACTGGCTTGCGGACGCCATCGCCGGATAGATCAGACAAATGAGCGAGGCAACGAGGAATGACAGGATATATCGCATGGCGGTCACGGCTTGTCGGTCAATGATGCCGAAGCATAGCGCGTTGCGACGAAGGTCGGACGACACAGCGGGATTTCCAGAAAGATCCGGCCGTGCATCCTTACGAATGCACGGCCGGAGTGTGGCTCGAAACGTTTACTTGTGGCTGGCAGCGATGAACTTGGCCACGTTGTCGTGGAGCATGTGCAGGCTGTCCAGGTTCACGTACACCATGTGGCCGGCCGGATAGAAGCCGTAGGAGATGTTCTTCTGCAGCGCATCCGGCATGGGCAGGTGATGCATCACGTACACCGCCGAGTAGTACGGCGTGGCCAGGTCGTAGTAACCGGCGTTCAGCAACACCTTCATGTCCGGGTTCTGGGCCATGGCGGCAGCCAGGTCCGGCATCACGTTCACGCCGAAGGGCAGCGGCGGCGTGCCGGGCTGCGCATGCTTGAAGTCCCAGGCGTTGCCCACATCGCCGCTCACCGGCTGGTACACCAGGTCCTGGCCGAACTTGAGCGTGTTGCGCTCGTAGTCGTTGAACAGCGACACGATGGGCGAACCGATGGCCGCGGACTGCGGATCATAGAAGGCGAACTCGCCCAGCGGATCCAGCTGCGGGCCGGCGTAGCGGGTGTCGAAGCGGCCGGTGGCCTCCTCGCTGCCCTGCAGCAGCTGCTGCTCGAACTGCGGACCGGTGACGCGCAGGTCCGCCTTCATCAGGTAGTCCGCCGGCAGGCCGATGTAACCCGACATCTTCTGGGCGATCTCGCGCTTCTTGTCGGCGGAAAGCTCCGAGCCCTGGTTCAGGGCCGAGAGGTAGTCGCCCATGGCGAACTGCTCCACCTCATGCAGATAGCTGGGAAGGTCGGCGAAGCTGGTGCCGGCCTTCTTGTGGTACCAGGCACTGGCGGCGAACGTCGGCAGCATCACCGCGTAAGGCACGTCCACGCCCGGGTTCACCTGCGGGAAGTCGGCGTTGAGGTCGAAGTTCAGGATGGCCGAGAGCAGGATCACGCCGTTCAGGTCCACCGAGTCGTTGACCAAGTCGTTGGAGACCACCGCGGAACGCGGCGTGCCGTAGCTCTCGCCGAACAGGTACTTGGGGCTGTTCCAGCGGTTGTACTTGGTGAGGAAGCGCTCGATGAACTGGGTGAAGGCATGGCCGTCCTGGTCGACGCCATAGAAGTCCTTCGGGTCGCCCTTGCCGCCGGCGTCCTTGTCCAGGATCTTGCCGAAGCCGGTGCCGGGAGCGTCCACGAACACCAGGTCGGTGGCGTCCATCAGGCTGTATTCGTTGTTCACCAGCTGATACGAGGCCGGCGGGGTGTGCTTGGCATCACCCAAGAGCGCGCGCTTCGGGCCGAAGGAGGCCATGTGCAGCCAGATGGTGGAGGAGCCGGGGCCGCCGTTGTAGATGAACATGATGGGACGGCTGGTGGCGGAGACGCCGTTGGCGAGATAGGCCACGTAGGACATCTCGGCGGTGGGCTCGCCCTTGCCGTTCTTCAGCACCAGCAGGCCGGCGTCCGCGGTGTAGGCGATGCTCTTGCCGCCGACGCTCACGGAGCCCTGGGTGGCGGATTGCTGGTCGGCGATGGGGCCGGCCTTGGCGCCTTCCGCAGGTTTGGCATCGTCGTCGGCGAAGGCCGGCACGCTGAGGGCCAAGCCCAGCAGCAGTGCGCCGGTCATGGAGATGGGTTTCATGGAAGCTCCTTATCTATCGGGTACTTAGGTTCGAACGATGGATTTCCGAGTGCTGCTTGGACCGCGGCCGGGGCGATGGGTTCCTGCCCTAGGAGGCTTGCTGTCGGTCGAGGACGCGGTACGCAACCGCTTCGGCGACATGTGTGCTGCCCACCTGTTCGCTGCCGGCAAGGTCGGCGATGGTGCGGGCTACTTTCAGGATGCGGTGATAAGCCCGCGCGGACAGGCCCAGTTGGTCCATGGCCCGCTCCAGCAGGCGCTGGCCCTGAGGATCCGGCTTGCAGTGCTTGTTGATCTCGCGGGTGCCGAGCCGTGCGTTGGGCTTGGCTTGGCGTCCGAGTTGGCGCTCACGTGCGATCCGCACGCGTTCCGCCACCAGCTGGCTCACCTCGCCGTCCGGCGGCGTGTCGGGGCGCAGCGCCTCGTGGCCGACCCGCGGGGCTTCCACGTGCAGGTCGATGCGATCCAGGAGCGGACCCGACACCTTGGAGCGGTAGCGTTGCACCTGGTCCGGCGTGCAATGGCAGCGGCCCGACGGGTCCCCGAGGTAGCCGCAGGGGCAGGGGTTCATGGCGGCGATGAGCTGGAAGGCCGCCGGGAACTCCGACTGGCGCGCGGCACGGGACACTACGATGCTGCCGCTCTCCAGCGGCTCGCGCAGGACTTCCAGTACTTTGCGATCGAACTCCGGGAGTTCGTCCAGGAACAGCACGCCGTGATGGGCGAGGGAGATCTCGCCGGGGCGCGGGAACGAGCCGCCGCCCACTGATATCGTCAGAGAAAAGTGAGACTGGGATTCGGAACTGGAACAAGGAGTTACGTTCAGTCTCAACGTGACCCCCTTCCCGAAAATGAGTGCCAGCATGAGACCCGCATTCTCTGCCGCTGAACATACACCTACAAA
>DASXYJ010000153.1:0-9719 GCA_036502565.1 Gammaproteobacteria bacterium | reverse complement strand
CCGTAGTTCTGCGCCACCGCGTTCTCGAAGCCGCCGGCCGCCAGGTCGGCGCGCACCTGCTTCAGGTCCGCGGTCTTGGGATAGGCCACCTGCACGGTCACGCCGCCGGTGAAGTCCACGCCGAAGTTGAGGCCGTGCACGGCGAGCGAGGCGATGGCGGCGATCAGCACCACCACCGACATGATCATGGCCGGCTTGCGGGCGCCGAGGAAGTGGATGTGCGGTACGTTGTGGAAGAATTCCATGGTCGTCTACTCCGTCAGACCGGAAGCTTGGTGAGCTTGCGGCCGCCGAACACGGCGTTCACGATGGAACGCGTGCCCATGATGGCGGTGAACAGCGAGGTGATGATGCCGAGCGTCAGCGTCACGGCGAAGCCCTTCACCGGGCCGCTGCCGAACAGGAACAGCATGAACGCGGCGATCAGGGTGGTGACGTGGGCGTCGACGATGGTGGCGAAGGCGCGCTCGTAGCCGGCGTGGATCGCCGCCTGCGGGCTGTTGCCGTTGCGCACTTCCTCGCGGATGCGCTCGTTGATGAGCACGTTGGCGTCCACGCCCATGCCCAGCGTCAGCACGATGCCGGCGATGCCGGGCAGCGTCAGGGTGGCCTGGATCAGCGACAGCAGCGCCACCGTCAGCACCAGGTTCATGAACACCGCGAGGTCGGCGACCACGCCGAAGGCCTTGTAGTACAGGGCCATGAATATCACCACCAGCGAGAAGCCCAGCAGCGCGGCATAGAAGCCCTGCTGGATGTTCTCGGCGCCGAGGCTCGGGCCCACGGTGCGTTCCTCGATGAAGTCCATGGGCGCGGCCAGCGAACCGGCGCGCAGCATGATCGCCAGGTCCTTGGCCTCGTCGTTGCCGAGACCGGTGATCTGAAAGTTCTTGCTGAAGATGCCCTGGATGGTCGCGACGTTGATGACCGAGTAGACCTTGTTGTGGGTGATGACCGGCTGGCCGTCCACCATGCGGGTCTCGCTCTTGGTCTCGATGAACAGCACCGCCATGGGCTTGCCCAGGTTCTGGCGGGTGGTGTCGCCCATCTTGGAGGCCGCGGCGGAATCCAGGGTCACACTCACGTCCGGCGTGCCCTGCTCCTGGCTGTAGCCGGATTGGGCGCCGATCAGCTGGTCGCCGCTGGCGATCACGTCGCGCTTCAGCAGCACCGGCTGGCCGTTGTCCTTGCGGGTGAACAGCTGGTCATCCAGCGGGATGTGGTTGGTCTGCTGCGCCGACTGCGCGTCGGCGGTGTAATCCACCAGGCGGAACTCCAGGGTGGCGGTGCCGCCCAGGATGTCCTTGGCATGGGCCGCGTCCTGCACGCCGGGCAGCTCCACCACGATGGAGCTCGGGCCCTGCTGCTGCACGATGGGCTCGGCCACGCCGAGCTCGTTCACGCGGTTGCGCAGGGTGGTGATGTTCTGCTCCACCGCCTGCTGGCGCAGCTCCTGCACGTTCTGCTGCGCCATGGAGGCGACCAGGGTGTTGGGCGCGCTGCCGGCGATGGCCGTGAGCTCGGGATACTGGCGCTGCAGCAGGGCGCGGGTGTTGGCCACGTCCTCGGCGGAGTTCAGGGTCAGCACGATGCTGTCGCCGGTGAGCGACACGTCCTGGTAGCGGATCAGCTTGGCGCGCATCGCGCCGCGCAGGTCGTTGGACATGCGCTGCAGCTTGCCCTGCGCCGCGGCGTTCAGGTCCACCAGCAGCTGGAAGTGCACGCCGCCCTGCAGGTCCAGGCCCTTGGCCATGGGCTTCATGCCCATCTTCTGCATCCAGGCCGGGGTGCGCGGCGCCAGGTTCATGGCCGCCGTGTAGCTGGCCCCCAGGCTCTGGCGCATCACGTCGAGGCCGTGCAGCTGGGTATCGGTGTCGGGGAAGCGCACCACCAGGGTCTTGTCCTCGATGGCCGCCGAGCGGTATTCGACGTGGGCGGACTTGAGCGCCTGCTCGACCTGCTGCTGGCTACCGGCGTCCACCGCCGCGGCCTTGGAGGACACCTGCACCGAGGGGTCTTCGCCGTAGAGGTTGGGCAGCGCATAGAACAGGCCGAGGGCGGTGATCACGACCACCACCAGGTTCTTCCACAATGGATAACGGTTCATGGGACGGTCCCTGATCAGAGGTGCTTGAGGGTGCCCTTGGGGAGCACTTGGGTGACGGCCTGCTTGTGCATCTTGACCTCGACACCCTTGGCGATCTCGACGGTCACGGACTGCTCATCGATGCCCTTGACCCGCCCGTGGATGCCGCTGCTGGTGGCGACCTCGTCGCCCTTGCCCAGGTTGGACAGGAGCTGCTGGTGTTCCTTGGTGCGCTTCTGCTGCGGACGCCACAGCAGGAAGTAGAAGGCCACCATCATGAGGACGATGATGAGGATCGAGCCCAGGCCGTTGTCCTGGGAGGGGCCGCCGGCGGCGTAGGCATCGGAGATGAAGAAGCTCATGGATTCCTGTCCTATACGAAACGACGCCGGGCTAGGCCCGGCGGAAGGCGGATTCTACAACGTCCAGCGCCCTCCCGGGCAGCACAAGCCCCGGAAATGCCTCAGGAATCGGCCTCAGGCGAGGTCCGCCGGCCCGCCAGGAAGCCCTGGGCCCAGGCGGCGAAGCGTCCGGCCTCGATGGCCTCGCGCATGGCGCGCATCACGGATTGGTAGAAATACAGGTTATGGATGGTCATGAGCCGGGCCCCCAGCATCTCCTGGCACTTGTCCAGGTGCTTCAGGTAAGCCCGGCTGTAGTTGCGGCAGGTATAGCAGCCGCAGGCCAGGTCCGGGGGCCGGGTGTCCTTCATATAAGTACTGTTCCGGATCCGCACCACCCCTTCGCTGGTGAAGAGGTGGCCGTTGCGGGCGTTGCGGGTCGGCATCACGCAGTCGAACATGTCGACGCCGCGAGCCACTCCCTCCACCAGGTCTTCGGGCGTGCCCACGCCCATGAGGTAGCGGGGCCGGTCCTTGGGCAGGTGGGGCTGCAGCGCCTCCAGCACCTCCAAGCGCTCCTTCTCGCTCTCTCCCACCGACAGGCCGCCGATGGCATAGCCATCGAAGCCGATGGCCGTGAGCCCATCCAGGGAACGGCGGCGCAGCTCGCCGTACATGCCGCCCTGCACGATGCCGAACAGCGCGGAAGCGTGTTCTCCGTGGGCATCGCAGGAACGCTTGGCCCAGCGCAGCGAGAGCTCCATGGAGTCCCGCGCCTGGTCCTCCGTCGCCGGATAGGGCGTGCACTCGTCGAACACCATGATGATGTCCGAACCCAGCTCGTGTTGGATGCGGATGGAGTCCTCCGGCGAGAGGAACACCTTGTCGCCGTTCACCGGCGACTGGAAGCTCACCCCCTGCTCGCTGATCTTGCGCAGCTCTGCCAGGCTCCATACCTGGAAGCCCCCGGAGTCCGTGAGGATGGGCTTGTCCCAGTGCATGAAGCCGTGCAGGTCGCCGTGCAGGCGCACGATCTCGGTGCCCGGCCGCAGCATCAGGTGGAAGGTGTTGCCGAGGATGATCTCGGCGCCGATCTCCAGCAGATCCTCCGGCGTCAGGGTCTTCACGGTGCCGTAGGTGCCCACCGGCATGAACGCGGGCGTCTGCACGGTGCCACGGTCGAACACGAGGCGCCCTCTGCGGGCGCCGTCGGACTCCTGAAGAAGCTCGAATTTCATGGCGGCATTCTACTAGAGGGGGCGGCATCCCTGCCCAAATCCGTTTCGGCCCCTCCCGGGACCGATTGATTTGGAGGGCGCGTTCCGCCGCGCACACGGGCCCCTTTTCTTTGCTCGCCCAAAGAAAAGGGGCGAAAAGAAAGGGCGCCCCCGTCGGCCGCCGCTGCGCGGCGCCCTGTGCTCCTCGCGAACTACGGGGCCGCGCTCACGGGCCTTCTCTGGCCCTTCGCGCGGACTCGCCATCCATGTCTTCGTCCCCGCGGGCCGACCTTGTTCGCTGCGGTGCTCGGCGGCCTCCAAGGGGTTAACTAAGAACTCGCGTCTCTTCCTCTTACCCCGTAGTGCGCGCCGAGCATCGCAGCGAGCAAGCCCAGCCGAAGGGCGCCGCCAGGACGGCGGCGCCTTCACACGCGAGGCAGGGAAGCCTCGTGTGTGAAGCTGCGCAGCGAGCGAGAAGCGCAGGGAAGTCGCGGCTTCCGCGGCCCGCGCTCCGGCCGGGCGTTTTTGGTTACTTTTGGCGCCCCAAAAGTAACCCGGCCCCTGGAGGGGCCGGAACGGATTTGGACAGGGATGTCGAAGACTACGCTTTGCAGTCAGGCGATGCCGTCACGAACATGGCATCACCATAACTGAAGAAACGGTACTTCTGCTCCACCGCGTGGCGGTAAGCGCCCATCACCCGCTCCTGGCCGGCGAAGGCGCAGAGCAGCATCAACAGTGTCGACTCGGGCAGGTGGAAGTTGGTGATCATCGCATCGACCACCCGGAACTTGTAGCCGGGGTAGATGAAAATGTCTGTGTCTTTATCCATCGGTTCCAGGCTGCCGCCAGCGGCGGCAGACTCCAGGCTGCGGACCGCCGTGGTGCCCACCGCGATCACCCGCTTGCCGGCGCGGCGCGTCTCGGCGATGGCCTGGCACACGCCCGCGTCCACCACCGCCCGCTCGCTGTGCATCTTGTGGTCGCGGATGTCGTCTTCCCGCACCGGCTGGAAGGTGCCGGCGCCCACGTGCAGGGTCACCTGCGCCGAGTGCACGCCCTGGCGCTTCAGCTTCTCCAGCATGGCGGCATCGAAATGCAGTCCCGCGGTGGGTGCCGCCACGGCGCCCGGCACCCGGGCATACACCGTCTGGTAACGGTCCCTATCCTCTGCGGCGTCGTCGCGCCCTATATAAGGAGGCAGCGGCACATGGCCGTGGGCATAAAGGAACTCCGGCAGGGTCGCGCCGACGAAGACCACCTTCAGCAGGCCGCCGTCCCGCTCCAGCATGCGGGCCTCCACGCCGTCACTGAACAGCACGCGCATGCCCGGTCGCCAGGGTTTGCTGGCCCGGGCATGCACCAGCGCCGTATTCGCATCCAGGATGCGCTCCACCAGGAACTCCACCGCGCCGCCGGTCTCCTTGCGGCCATACAGGCGCGCCGGCACCACCTTGGTGTCGTTGAACACCAGCAGGTCACCGGCCTGGAGCAGCGAAGGCAGGTCCTGGAAAGACTTGTCCGCCAGCGCGCCGCTGCCCCCGTCGAGGGTCAGCAGGCGGCTGGCACCCCGCTCCGCCAGCGGGTGCTGGGCGATGAGCGTGGGCGGCAGTTCGTAGTGGAAATCGCTGCGCTGCATGGCAGCGCATGGTAACAATTAAGAAGCCATGGCGCAGGGACGCGCCATGAGTGCCCCCGCGCTCGGTCTGGCGGGTTCGCAGCGCCGCTGCGAACGCCCCTACAGGGACGTAGGGGCTGGGGCTCCCTGTAGAGCGGGACGCGTAACAGGGAACTTGTCCGGGCCTGTACCGGACAAGGCGAGTCTGGAAATTCCAGGGACGGAATTTCCAGACAACACTAAAAAAGGAGCGGCCACGGGGGCCGCTCAACTCGGGGGTCCAACGTCTACAGGAGACTCATCTGCTGGGTGCCGTATCGTCATCGGACGGAGACCAGATCCAGGTATTGGAGCTGTCGTCATCGCCGCGGGTCTTGGGCAGGGTCACGTTCAGGGTCATGGGCTTGCCCTTGCGCATGATGTCGATCTTGATGGCCTCGCCGGGGCCATAGGAGCCGAGGATGCGCATGGCATGGGGCGCGCTGCCGGGATCGCGGCCGCCCACCTGCATGATCACGTCGCCCTCCTGCAGCTGCAGCTTGGAGTCCTTGGGCACTCGCATCACCAGCAGACCCTTGTCGGTGCCGAAGTACGTCCCCAGGCCCGGGGTGATCGGCGCGAGTTGCATCTCACCCCAGCGGTTGCCTGAATTGAAGTACAGGTTCCAGGGTCCGTGCGGCGGCATAGGGGCCATCGGCGCCATGGGAGCCATGGGAGCCATGGGCGGCATCGGCGCCATGGGGGGGATCGGCGGGATGTCGAAGGACAGGGAATATCCGCCCATGTCCTTCAGGCTGCCCGCGGTCACGTTGGCGGTACCGGCCTTGCCGTCGCGGGTGTAGGCCACCTTCAGGTTGTCGCCGGGCTTGGTGCCGCGCATGAACTCCACCAGCTTGTCGGAGGCGCTGTCGTCGCCGGAAGCCTTGAAGCTGGTGCCGTTGATGCCGGTGATCACGTCGCCCTCGCGCAGCCCGCCCTTGTCCGCCGGGCCGTCCGGCGTCACGCCGGAGAGGGTGATGCTGCCGCCGTCCTGGTCGTCCTCATCCAGGTCCACGCCGAGGAAGCCGCGGTGCTTGAGCCGGTCCATGCGCGCCTGGGCCGCGGTGAGGCGGCTCATGGCATCGCCGTTCAGCTGCATGGAGAGGTTCGCCACCTTGCGCGCCGCCTCCTGCAGTTGCTGGCGCGCCTGGTCCAGCTGCTGCTCCAGCTGCTCCTGCGATTGCTCACTGGTGGACGCCGAGGGCGCCGGGGTGGGTGCGGCCTTGGGCGCCGGGCTGGCGGCCCATGCCGCCAGCGGCATGGAGGCGAGGCCACCCAGGGCCAGCGATATCGCCTTGAGACTCTTCATGATCATTCACCTCACTGCTGTATTGGGTTCAGATGCCGGCGTCCGCCACCTGGGCGTAACGCACGGCGGCCAGGGATTGCAGCAGGTCTACCCGCTGCTTCCAGAGTCGCGCCACGTGCGGGTCGTCTTTGCCTACCCCCGATCCCGACGCGGTATTTATCTCGTAATCCACCAGGGCGATGCTGTCCTCCAGGGCCGCGATGGTCGTCGCCGTGCCCGCGCTCACCACCATGTGGTCGGCGTGGTCGTCGAGCCTGAGCACCGCCCGTTCCAGGTAGCGCGATTGCGCCATCAGCTGGTTCACATCCGCGGGCTTCGCCGCCACCGGCGGCGTCACCGCCAGGTCCGTCTGCGCCTGGGGCTGCGCCAGGTGCAGGTTCATGAGCAGCACCGCCACCGCTGCAGCGCTGGCGGCTAGCCCCGTGCCCGCGACCGGCAGCCAGCGGCGACGGCGCGCCGAGCGCTCCGAAGCCATGACGATGCGTTGCCAGGCGTCCGGCGGCGGCAGCGGATCGGCCAGGCGGTTGACCCGCTCGCGCGCCGCCAACAGGCCGTTGAGGGCCGCGGCGCACTGGCTGCAGCCGCGCACGTGCTGCTGCACCTCCACGGCCACCGGCTCCTCGTCGCGCAACCCGATCAGTTGTTCAATGCTGGCATGCATGGTTCCACCTCTCCGGGCCTTCCGGCCCATTGCCGCATCCGCACGTAAGCCCGTGCCAGCTGCGACTTCGAATAACTCGGCGTAGCGTTCATCAGGCGGCCGATCTCCACGTGGGTGTAGCCTTCCACGTCGTGCAGCCACACCACCGCGCGCGCCTCGGGAGACAGGGCATCCAAGGCCCGCTCCATGTCCAGGCCCTTGTCCGGCGGCGGATCGTCCGACGCCAGCCACTCCTCCACCGATAGGCCCTCGCCGCCTTGCTCCAGCGGCGACCGGAAGCGGTGCCAGTGGGAGCGCAGTTGCATCAGGCATTCGTTCACGGCGATGCGGCGTATCCACATCCCGAGCGGGGCTTCGCCCCGGAACTTCGGCAGGCCCTTCAGCACTTCGATGAAGGTCTCCTGCATCACGTCATCCGCCAGGTCCGCGCGGCCGAGCATGCGCCGCGCCAGGCCGAACACCGGCTGGCTGAAAGCCGTGAACAGTTCCGCCTGGGCGGCACGGTCGCCCGTCCTGGCCCGTTCCAGCACCCCCTCGGGGATGCTCTGGTCGAAGCGGCTGCTCATGTCCTTAGGATGCTCCGGACGGGGAAAAGGTCGCAAAGCCCTGGGCCTTTCAGCCCGGGCTCCCTCTATATATACGTGGATGGCCCTCAGGCCTGCTTGAAGAGGGTCCGGGAGGCGTACCAGGCCCCACGGATACCCAGGAAATCCTCGCTGGTGGTCCGCAGCGACAGGCCCCGGACCTGTGCCGAGAGCCGGCCCTTCGCGTCGAAACCTTCCAGGAAGCGGGTCCGGTCCAGCAGGTCTCCTAGACCCGCCAGCACCCCGCCCATGAACCAGATGCCGCCGGTCACCGGCGCCGCCAGGGCGATGTCGCCGGCGAACACCCCCATGAGATGTGAGAAGCGCTGCACCGCCGTCACCGCCGCCACCTCGCCGGACCTGGCGCGCCGCACCACGTCCGATGACTGGGTGGGCTCACCGCCACGCAGGTGGCCTTCCAGGAAACTCAGGCCCGAGCCTGAGAGCACCCGCTCCCAGCTCACCCGCTCGCCGTATCTGTTCTGCAGCGCTTCCAGCAACTCCAGCTGCCAGTCCGCGCTGGCGGCGAAGCCCGCGTGTCCCGCCTCCGCCGCCTGCACTTCCAGATGGCCATGCACGCGCGACCAATAGGCGGTACCGAGTCCGGTGCTGACGCTGATGACCGCATGCCGCGCGCCCGGCGCGGCCTCTGCATCCCTCAGCACCAGGCTGGGCCGCGGCGGACTCTCCGCCAGTGCCCATGCGGCTGCTTCCAGGTCGTTCAGGAGCGCCACGTGCCGGAAACCGAAATGCTGCTTCAGCACTTCGGCGTCGATGCCCCAATCCAGGTTGGTGAAGCGCATCCGTCCCAGCCGTACCGGCCCTGCCAGGGATAACACGGCGTCGTTGCCGCGCGGGTCCATGCCGAGCTTCGCCAGTCCCGCGCGGATCAGGGCATCGATGTCCGGATAGTCACCGCTCGCCAACTCGATGGGCGCACTCCCGGAGGTGGCCGCACCGCGCATGAAGCGCGCATGGGTGCCGCCGATGTCAGCGCTGAGAGTCTCGTGCACCTGCATGTGGATCCCTGCGGCGCCCCGCCGCTCCACGCCCATTCTACGCGGCGTCGGGGATTCCACTATGACCTCAGGGCTGCCCGGTCCGCGAAGATGACAGCGCGGCCGCGCGCCACGCGTCCCGCCGGGATGGCGCGGTCGCCCCGCAGCAGCCGTTCCAGCATCGTCGCCTTGGAGGCGCCGGTCACCAGCCATACGATGCAGCGGGCCCGGCTGATGGTCGGTAAGGAAAGCGTCATGCGCCGGCGGCCCTGGTAAGCCGAGGTGGTCACGGCCACGTCCTTATCCTGCACCTTCAGCACCGGGTCGCCCGGCACCAGCGAGGCGGTATGCCCATCGGCGCCGAGTCCCAGGTGCACCAGGTCCAGCACCAGGGGCACGCCGGTGATGCCGCGCAGTTCCTCGCCGTAGCGGCGCGCCGCGGCCACCGGGTCGTCCGTCTCCACCGGCATGGCGTGGACCTGTTCCGGTTGCAGCCGCACCCGGGAGATCAACTCCGCCTGCAACAGCGTGAGGTTGCGCTCGGCGCCGGCCGGCGCCAGGCGCTCATCCACCTGCGCCAGGTGCACGTCGCCCCAGGGCAGGTCCTGCTCCGAGAGTTCCTTGAACATGCGCCGCGGCGTGTTGCCGCCGCTCAGCGCCAGCGCGAAACGGCGGCCCTGTCCCGCGGCGGTCCGGGCCCGCTCGGCGATGAAGAGCGCGGCCTTGCGCGCGGCACCGGCCGCATCGCTGGCGATCTCCAACTGCGGCGTGCCGCCCGAAGCGGACGCGGACGAGGCACCCGTGTGCGCGTGGCTCATTGGGGCTCCTTCGGGTTATGCCAGCCGCCGTAGTCGCTGGTGAGGCTG
>DASXYJ010000152.1:0-4432 GCA_036502565.1 Gammaproteobacteria bacterium | reverse complement strand
CTTGTGGTGATTACCCTTGAGCAGGTTGGCGGCCACGGCCCTGGCATCCACACCCGCCACCGGGGTGAGGGGTGGGCCGGCCTGGGCCGCGTCGCCGGCGGCATAGACCGCGCGGTTTTAGACGCTCTGCAGGTAAGCGTTGAGCTTGAGCCTGCCCTTCTCCACCGCGACACCCGCCGCGGCCAAATCCAGGGGGCCGAAGTCAGGCTTGCGGCCGGCGGCGTGCACCACCAGGTCCGCTTCGACGCTGAGCTTCTTGCCGCCGGTGGATGCCTGCACCTTGAATCCACCCGCATGCTTCTCGATGGACTCGACGGCGGTACCGGTGCGCACGTCGATGCCGGCGTCACGGAAGGACTCCATCAGCCAGTCCACCAGCTCCGGCTCGAAGCGGGTCAACATCCGGTCGTCGTGCTGCAGCACCGTGACCTTGGCGCCAGCGCGGGCAGCGAGATGGGAGAACTCCGCAGCGATGTAGCCGCCGCCCACCATGACGATGCGCTTCGGCAAGGTCTCCAGGGCCATGAAGCCTTCGTTATCGACCAGGTACTCCTCACCCGGGATGCCGAGCTTCACCGGTTCCGCGCCGGTGGCGAGCACGATATGCTCCGCTTCGATGGCCTGGCCGCCGATCTCAAGCGTCTGCTTGCCAGTGAAGCGGGCCCAGCCGTGATAGGCGTCGATGTGCTTGTCCAGGAAAGTCTTCTGTTTCTGTTCCGGGACCGGATCCGTGAAGCCGCGCTTGAAGGCCATGAGCGCCGGCCAATCCACGCGGACCTCGCCGGCCAGGCCACGGCCGCGCATGCGCCGGGCATAGTCGTAGGCCATAGCTCCAGAGCGCAGGACTTTCTTGGGATCGCAGCCCCGCAGCTGGCAGGTGCCGCCGAAGGGCCGGTGATCGACGATGGCCACTTTCCATCTGGCCGCGCGCACCTGCGTGGCGATGGCGATCGCGGCGGCGCCGCTGCCGATCACCAACAGGTCGTAGTGCTTCGTGGACATAGGCCCATGACTATAGGCCCGTGACGGCCGATTTACCGAGTCACCATCCCTGCGAGACGATGGATCAGGTGCCCCTCAAGCCTCAAGGCGCCCATTTGCAGTAATCCGGCTGCCCGTCCGCATCCAGGGGAGCCGAGAGGTCGCAGTCGAGATGGATCACCGAACGTGGCTGCGCGGCGGCTTGCTGGAAGGCGGGATAGTCCTTGCCGTCGACCGTGATGGTGAGGCTGAAGGCATGGGGCTGGTCCCCGGACATGGAGATGTAAGCGTGGTACTCCCGGAGCGGCGCCAGCACGAAGTGCCCGGCCGCATCGCTGTAGGCGACGCTGCTGGTGGCGGTGGAATCCGCCCGCAGCAGCAGCTTGGCCCCTGACAGGGGATGCCCGCCCTGCACGAGGGTGCCGCTCACGGCGGGCGCGAAATACTCATAGTGCGGGACGGGCGCGCAGCCCACGCATAGCCAGGCCACCAGCAACCACAGAAGCTTGCGCACGTCCGTCTCCCCGATGCCCCATATCCGATGCCGCAGAGATTAACATCCCGGCATCCTTCGCGAAACGGAGCTCAGGCCTTCCGGCGCTTCTGTATCTCGTAGTGGTGCTTCAGATAGTCCCGATAGCACCGGTGCCACAGCCAGGTGACCAGGAACACCGCCACGAGCGCATATGCCTTGGCAGCCGAGGCGGAGAAGATGGCCACGGCCGCACCCAGCAGGTAGATGACGGGGATGACGTAGAAGAGCATCTGCTTCATCCAGCGCTGGGTGGACAGCAGATGGCGGGTGATGGGGGACCTGAACGCCAGTCCATAGCAAAGCAAGACCATCAACGGCCCGAACACATAGAACTGGGGCGCCACCAGGGCGCAGAGCGGGACCACCGTCGAACGCATCAGGTTGATGTCGTTGAGGGTGAAATCCCGCAGCGAATAATCGGCAGGCTCGCTCAGAAGTCGATCTGCCCCATCCTTCCGTCCTGGTAGTCCTTGATGGCCTGATGGATCTCCGCCTCCGTGTTCATGACGAAGGGTCCGTAGCGCACCACCGGCTCGTCGAGCGGCACGCCCGCCAGCAACAGCAGCTCCAGCGGTTCTGCGCTGGCGTTGCCGATCTTCACAGCCGCGCCGTCGTTGCCGAAGATCACCATCTGATGGGCGCCCCCGCGCCGGGCGTCGGCACCGAACTCCCCTTCCCCGGCGATCACGTAGGCGAAGCCGTTGTAGTTGGCGGGCAGGGCCTGGTCGATGGCGCCGCCCGGCTGCAGGGTCATGTGCAGGAGGGCGATGGGCGTGCGGGTGTCGATGGCGGCGCTCTTGCCCAGGGATTCCCCGGCGATGATCTTGACCTTCACCTTGCCATCGGCGCTCTCAGCCACCGGGATGCCGGCGTCCGGCAACTCCTGGTAGCGCGGCTTCGTCATCTTGTCCTGGCGCGGCAGGTTCACCCAGATCTGGAAGCCGTGCATGCGGCCGCCGGCGGCCGTGAACTTCTCCTCCGGCATCTCGGAGTGCACCACGCCGGCGCCGGCGGTCATCCACTGCACGTCGCCGGGCCCCAGGGAGCCCGCGTGACCGTGGGAGTCCTTGTGCTGCATCCTGCCTTCCAGCACGTAGGTGACAGTCTCGAAACCCCGGTGCGGATGGTCCGGCGCTCCCACGGCTTCGCCGGGCGCGTAGTCCACGGGACCCATCTCATCCAGCAACAGGAAGGGGTCGAAGTCCATGAGCAGCTGGGTGGGGAAAGGCCGGTGCACGATGAAACCGCCGCCCTCGCGGGTGCGCTGGCTGGTGACGATGCGCACCACGCTACGGGTCGAGGCGGCGTTCCGGGACGGGTCCATGCATCCTCCTGAGATCTTGATGTTGTCCCCGAGATGGGGATTGTGTCGCGGGCTTCAAGGTGCGCGCCGCCGCCGATGCAGGCAGACTACTCCCATGCGCGGCCTCATCGCTCCCCTGCTCCTCGCGGCCCTCGGGCTGGCACTGGGCTGCAGCTCGGCCCCCAGCCATCCGGCGGGCGCCGCCCCGCAGGCGACACTGCCGGACTGCGAGGATACCAATGGCTATCCGCCCTGCATCTACCGCGGCGACACGCCTTCCGACTCCGAGGGTCCCTATGAAGGCGGCGGGGACTTCTATCCTGACTACGGTTATCCCTACTATCCCGGCACCGGTGTGATCATCGTCCCGGAGCCCGTGCCGGTGCCGGTACCCGTCCCCACACCGAGACCACGGCCGCATCCCAAGCCGCCCAAGAAACCGACTCCGCCGCCGAAGCACCATCGCGTGCCCATCAACCCCTGTCATCCGCAGCCCGGAAGACCCTGCCCTTAAGCAGCCCCCACGCTTGAGCGCACCAAGTGGCGTGTAGGCGCAGGGATGTGCCGGCACGCGAGGTGCGGATTCACTCCGCGCCGAAGCGCATAGCAAAAAGACACGACGTCTTTTTGCGAGAGCTTGGGGCCTCTATTGTTCCTGACGCTTCAATCCTCTTAGCGTCAGGAACAATAGAGGCAATGCCGCCACCTGGAACACCACGGCGGTGATGACCAGCATCTTCACGTCCACATCGTAGAGCCAGCCCAAGAGCAGGCTGCCGATGAGCCAGGCCGTGCCGAACGCGGCGTCGAACACGCCATAGGCGGTACCGCGGATACCTTCCGGCGTGAGGGTGGCGACACCGGAACGCATGGTGGCGTCCTGCAGGCCCATGGCCGCGCCCCACAGTCCGCCGCCCAACCAGATGAGCGCGGGGTCGGGCGACATGAACAGCAGCGGCGTGGCCGGCACCGTGAACAGCGGCAAGGCCATCAATACCTTCAGTCCCACCCGGTCATACAGCCAACCGAAACCCAGGGCCGCCACAGCGTCCACGCCCATGGTGAAGGCGAACAGCAGCGGGATCGCCGCGGGCGAGAGCCGGTGCGTGTATTGCAGGTGGTAGGCGTAAAGGATGTTGTGGGCGAAGCCCAGCACCGTGACCACCGAGAACGCCAGGTACAGGTAGTAGCGCTTGTCGAAGCGGCTGCGGCTGTCGCCCTTGTTGCGCGCCTCGGCGTTGCCGAGGCCGCGGGCGCGCCACAGGAAGAACAGCGAGGCCAGGGCCGGCAGCACCAGGATGCCGAAGCCCAGCCGATAGCCGGAGTACGCGACGGCCGCGGCCACCGCCAGCGGGCCCAGCACCGCGCCCAGCTGGTCCAGGAACTCGTGCAGGCCGAAGGCCTTGCCGTGGCCGAGCTCGCTGCCGGCCTTGGAGAGCAGCGCATCCCGGGCCGGTGCGCGCAGGCCCTTGCCGAGGCGTTCACTGAACACCAGGCTGCCGGCGACGAAGGTGTTCGGCGCGAAGGCCATGAGCGGCACCGAGGCCAGGTTGATGACGTAGCCCAGGGACAGGATCAGCCAGTCCTTGTGGGTGCGGTCCACCAGACGCCCG
>DASXYJ010000151.1:0-1864 GCA_036502565.1 Gammaproteobacteria bacterium | reverse complement strand
CCGCAGTGCCGCCGGGTATCGGCCTGTACCTCTTCCCCACCCGTGCCGGGCGCTACTGCATGACCGGCTTCCACTACGCCAACTTCGACTTCTCCGCCGAGAGCGGCGTGCGGCAGTGTTTCGAGGTGAGGGCGGGCAAGCTGAGCTACAGCGGCACCCTGGCGCCGCGGGTGGAGGACGGCAAGCCGGTGACGCGCCAGGTGCAGGATCCGCAAGGGTTCCGCGTGCTGCTGGAGGAACGCTATCCCATCCTGGCCAAGCAGTTCCCCGCGCCGGCCGGCGACTGAAGCTCAGCCCTGTGCGCTGCCGCCCACCAGGGCCACGCCCGCGGTGATGAGCGCGGCGCAGATGCCCTTCTGCCAGAGGTTCTTCGCCGAGAGGTCCTCACGGCCGAAGCGCGGCAGGAACAGAGTGAGCAGCACGCCGAAACCGAACACGAACAGCGTGGTGGTGCCGCTGATGGCCTGTACCAGGCTCAAGGGCGCCAGCATCAGCGCATAGCGCGCGCCCAGGTTGCCGCCCAGGTTGATGAGCTCGTTGGCGGCGTTTGTCCCCAGGACCGCACCGGGGTGGCGACGGAACAAGGCGATGAATTCCTTGCGCATGGCCGGCAGCGCGAGGATCCCGACACCGAACAGGGCCTCGCCCACGTAGCTCCAGAAGGCGGTGGTCCAGAAGCTGGAATCCTCCGCTATCGCCTTGAAGGTCACCGAACTCACCGCCAGGGCCAGTGCCGCCGCCAGCATCAGCGCCAGCAGCCGGCCGCGGAAGCGGTGCTTGCCTTGCAGGCGCACCGAGATGAGCGCCCCACCGGCGACGATGAGCCCGCCGCCGAATAGCTGCCTGGCGGTGAGCTGCTCATCCAGGAACACCAGGCCCAGCGCGTAGGCGAACAGCGGCGCCGCCTGGAAGAAGGGCGCCACCACGGACGCCTCTTCCCGCTGCAGGGCCTTCAGGTAGAAGTACATACCGGTCATGTACAGGAGGCCGGAGCAGACCACCGCGGCCTCATCCTTCCAGCCCGGGGTGAGGACCTCCGGATCGAGACCGCCGATGAAGGGCAGCATCACCAGGCCGATGAGGGCGGTGAACACCAGCAGCACCGCCACCTCGGCGTGCTTGAAGTATCTCTCCACCAGGAACTTGTCCACGTGGGTGGAGGCGGCCCAGAACACCGGGCCCGAGAAGGCGAACAGCAGCCACATGGGCGTATCTTGGCGGTCCGGACGCCGGCATACCACCGGCTTTGGAAATATACCGCTTGGCTATAAAATAGCCGCCCTTAACAGTCCCGCTATCTATATAGAAGCAGCAGATGCATCTCTCCCAGTCCTTCGAGGTGATCGTGATCGGCGGCGGCCATGCCGGTACCGAGGCAGCCCTCGCCGCGGCGCGCATGGGCCGGCGTACCCTGCTGCTCACCCATAACATCGAGACCCTGGGGCAGATGTCCTGCAACCCGGCCATCGGCGGCATCGGCAAGGGCCACCTGGTGAAAGAGATCGACGCGCTGGGCGGTGCGATGGCCCGCGCCACCGACCAAGCCGGCATCCAGTTCCGCATCCTCAATGCCAGCAAAGGCCCGGCGGTGCGCGCCACCCGCGCCCAGGCGGACCGTCTCCTATATAAGAAAGCCATCCGCCACATCCTCGAGAACCAGCGGGACCTGACCATCTTCCAGGCCGCGGTAGACGACCTCTTGGTCGAGTCCGGTCGCGTCACGGGTGTGGTGACCTCCCTGGGCGTGAAGTTCACTGCCTCCGCGGTGGTGCTCACGGTGGGCACCTTCCTCGCGGGCCGCATCCACGTGGGTCTCGAGAACCATGCCGGCGGCCGCGCCGGCGATCCGCCGGCGCAGAAGCTC
>DASXYJ010000150.1:0-7052 GCA_036502565.1 Gammaproteobacteria bacterium | reverse complement strand
GGAGAACTCGGCGCCCAGCACCGTCATGCGGCTCTCGACCACGTTGCAGCCGCTCTCTTTGACGGCCTTGGTGAGGTCGTGGAGTATGCCGGGCCGGTCCTCCGCCAGGACCGAGACCACCAGGAACTGTTTCATGCGGGCTCGCAGCGGGCTAACCGGACCGGCGGAAGTGGATGGCAGCAGTGTAGCCGGTTTCCAGAGGGCCGCAACCGAAAAGACTTGGGTCCGGCGCTGGCGACGGCGGCGGGTGGCCGGTAAAATGGCGTTTTCCCCCAAGGTCCGCCCCGATGTTCCAGGGAAGCATGGTCGCGCTGGTCACGCCCATGGCCGACGACGGCCGGCTGGACTTGGGCGCCCTCGACGCTCTGGTGGAATGGCATGTGTCGCAGGGCACCGACGGCATCGTCGCCATCGGCACCACCGGCGAGGCCTCGACCCTGGAAGGGGACGAGCAGTTCGAAGTGGTGGCGCGTTGCGTGCGGGCCGCCAAGGGCCGCATCCCGGTGATCGCCGGCGCCACCTCCAACGCCACCGCCCACGCCGTGCAGCTGTCGCGCCGCGCCGAGGCCGTGGGCGCCGATGCGGTGTTGAGCGCCGCTCCTTATTACAACAAGCCCATGCAGGAAGGCCTGTACCGCCACTTCGAGGCCGTCGCCAAGTCGGTGTCGATCCCGGTGCTGCTCTACAACGTGCCGAGCCGCAGCGTGGCGGACATCCTGCCGGAGACGGTGCAGCGTCTGGCCAAGCTCTCCAACGTGAAGGGCATCAAGGAAGCCACCGGCGACCTGAAGCGCGCCGCGCAGATCCGCGAGCGCTGCGGCGCGGAGTTCCTGCTCATCAGCGGCGACGACGCCACCGCCCGGGAGTTCATGCTGCAGGGCGGGCAGGGCGTGATCTCGGTCACCGCAAACGTGGCGCCGAAGCAGATGCACGCCCTGTGCGTGGCGGCGCGGGCCGGTGATACCGCCAAGGCCGCCGCCATCGATGCGGAGCTGGCGCCGCTGCACAAGGCGCTGTTCGTGGAGAGCAACCCGATCCCGGTGAAGTGGGCCTTGCGGGAGATGGGTCGCATCCCCGCCGGCATCCGCCTGCCGCTCACGCCCCTGGCCGCCGACTGCCAGGCGGTGGTGCGTTCGGCTCTCAAGGCCTCCCGCGCCCTGACATGACCTCTATATATCCCCTTATCCCCCAAGGTACCCGATGAAATCCCAAGCCCTGCTCCTGCCGCTCACCGTCCTGGCCTGCCTGCTGGCGTCCTGCAGCAGCGCACCCAGCTGCGGCAACCCGCATCCCTATCAGGGCAACACCGCGCGCCCTCCCTTGCAGGCGCCTCCCGGCGCGACCCTGCCCAAGCCTGACCCGGCTTACCTGGTCCCGGGTGCCAGCACCAAGGCGGCGCCTACCCCGGCTCCGGGCGCGAGCACGTCGGCGAGTCCTTGCCTGGTGACGCCGCCCTCGGTGCTGACCAGGGAAGACATGACCCGGTCCGCCAAGCCCGCGCCTGCCGCCAAGCCGGCTCCCGCCGCGGGCACCAAGGCTCCCGCAGCTCCGGCAAGCCGTCCGCAGCCGGTTGCGGCGAATGGGGGTATGGAGTAATCTGCCGCCCCTTTTGCCGCCCGCTCCGGCAAAAGTCCCGGGGATTTTTAGTTTAGGTTTACGGAGAGGTGTCCGAGCGGGCGAAGGCGGGGATTCCATGCGAGCGAAGCTCGTATCCGCCTGAGCGCGAGGCAGGAGCCGAGCCGGTCATGGCGCCAGGGATGGCAGGGTTGTCGTCCTGGGCTAGTTTGAGTTTACGGAGAGGTGTCCGAGCGGTTTAAGGAGCACGCCTGGAAAGTGTGTATACGGCTAAAACCGTATCGCGGGTTCGAATCCCGCTCTCTCCGCCAATTACCCAATGAAAAGGGGCCCTTCGAGGGCCCCTTTTCATTGGGTCATCTTGGCCGTGTAGTGGGGATTCGAACCCGCGATCAAAAAGGCGGTTCGACAGATTCGCTTGGAGCGAATCTGGACCGCCGAAGGCGGGCCCCCGAAGGGGGCGAGCCCCAGGGATGGGGCGAGCAATCCCGCTCTCGCTCTCGGTCTTCATCTTTCGCTTTCTTCTCTTCAGTACTTTAAGTCCAAAATCTTCTTGAAGCTCTTCTCTCCAGGCCCCATCATTACCTGAGCAGTTCCATGGCAGCTCGCGCCGGCTCCCCGGCCGTGATGCGCTGCGAACCCCGCCAGGCCCGGAAGGGAGCAACGGTAGCAGAGGCTTCGCGGGCCGGATCTGGCCGGCGCGGGCGGCCACCTATTCCACATATATGCCGTATAGCGGGTCTGTTAAAGTACCCGCCAGACGGCCTTTAGCCCCTGGAAAGCACCGAGCCCCATGTCCTATCAGGTCCTGGCGAGAAAATGGCGCCCGCGCAACTTCGCGGAGATGGTCGGCCAGGAGCACGTGCTCCGGGCCCTCATCAACGCCCTCGACCATGACCGGCTGCACCACGCCTTCCTGTTCACCGGCACCCGCGGCGTGGGCAAGACAACCATCGCCCGCATCCTCGCCAAGTCCCTGAACTGCGAGACCGGCATGACCTCGCGGCCCTGCGGCCAGTGCAGCGCCTGCCAGGAGATCGACGCCGGCCGCTTCGTGGACTTGATCGAGGTGGACGCCGCCTCCCGCACCGGCGTGGACGACACCCGCGAGCTCCTGGACAACGTGCAGTACGCGCCGAGCCGCGGCCGCTACAAGGTCTACCTCATCGACGAAGTGCACATGCTCTCCAAGAGCGCGTTCAATGCGCTGCTAAAGACTTTGGAAGAGCCGCCGCCGCACGTGAAGTTCCTGCTGGCCACCACCGACCCGCAGAAGATCCCCGTCACGGTGCTGTCGCGCTGCCTGCAGTTCAACCTCAAGCGCCTGCCGGAGAGCCTCATCTCCGGGCGCATCACCCAGATCCTGGATGCCGAGAAGATCAACTACGAGACGCCGGCGGTGGCGCTCCTGTCCCATGCGGCCGACGGCAGCTTGCGCGACGCCCTGAGCCTGCTGGACCAGTCCATCGCCTTCGGCGGCGGCGAGGTCAAGGACGCGGACGTGCGCAGCATGCTCGGTACCATCGAGCGCACCCACGTGAGGGCGCTCTTGGAGTCGCTGGCATCCCGCAACGGTGCGGGAGCCCTGGCGGCGGTGGCACAGCTGGACGAGCGCGCGCCGGATTATCAATTGGTGTTGGACGACCTGGCCTCGGCCCTGCAGCGCATCGCCATCGCCCAAGCGGTGCCCCAGGCGGCGGCGGAGTTCGACGAGGCCGAGCTCATCACAGCCCTGGCCAAGCGGCTCGATGCGGCCGACGTGCAGCTCTATTACCAGATCGCGCTCATGGGCAAGCGCGACCTCGGCCTCGCGCCTTCGCCGCGCGCGGGCTTCGAGATGACGCTGTTGCGCATGCTGGCTTTCCAGCCGGTGGACGGCACGCCGGCGATGACCGCTAGCGGCGGCCATGTGGCGATGGCGCCGGCAGCGGCGACACCGGTCGCGGCGTCCGCCGCCCAGTCGGCGCCGGCAGCGGCTGCTCCAGCCGCGCAGGCGGCAGTGAAGTGGACCGAACCGGATTGGATCAGTCTCATGGAGAGCCTGGGGCTCAAGGGCGCCGCCCAGCAGCTGGCCGCCAACTGCGTGTACCGTCGCCGCGAGGGCGGCACCGTGCACCTGGAGATCGATGCCGCCCAACAGTACATGGTCACCAGCCAGTTGCTGGGTCGCCTCGAGGAGGCGCTGTCGCGCCACTATGGCGAGCCCCTCAGGGTGAAGATCCAGGCGGGTGAGGGCGCGCTGGTGACGCCGGCCAAGCTGGACCAGCAGCGGGAGGCGGACAAGCTCACAGCGGCCCGGGGTGCCGTGGCCGCAGACCCGAACATCCAGGGCCTGGCGGATGCCTTCGGTACCCAGGTGAATCCGGACCTGGTGAAGCCCGCGGACTGAGCCCCGGGCACCCGGTCTTCTACTTATATATATGGAGTGACGACGATGCGTGGCGGCTTGGGCAACATGATGAAGCAGGCGCAGCAGATCCAGGAGAACATGCGCCGCGCCCAGGAGAACCTGGAGAAGCTGGAAGTCGTCGGCACGGCCGCCGGCGGCAAGGTCAGCGTGACCATGAGCGGCAAGCACGAGCTGCGCCGCGTCCACATCGACCCGGAACTCCTCAAGGGTGACGCGGAGATGCTGGAAGACCTGGTCGCCGTGGCCTGCAACGATGCTGCCGCCAAGGTGGAGGCCGCCATGAAGGAGAGCTTCTCAGGCATCGGATTGCCGCCAGGTATGAAGCTCCCTTTCTGATGGCCTACTCGCCCTTACTGCAGAAGCTCGTCGACTCCTTGCGCTGCTTGCCTGGGGTGGGCCCGAAGTCCGCCCAACGCATGGCGTTCCAGTTGCTGGAGCGCAACCGCGAAGGCGCCCTGGCCCTGGCGCAGGCCCTGCAGGCCGCCATGCAGGGTGTCGGCCACTGCGAGCGCTGCCGCATGTTCACCGAAGCCAAGCTCTGCGAGACCTGCGCGAACCCGAAACGCGACGCCTCCCTGGTGTGCGCGGTGGAGACGCCGGCGGACGTGAACGCCCTCGAGGGCGCCACCGGTTACCGCGGCCAATACTTCGTGCTCATGGGTCATCTCTCGCCCCTGGACGGCATCGGTCCGGAGGAGCTGGGTCTCGCACTGTTGGAACGGCGCTTGGATGAAGGCGGCGTGCGTGAGTTGATCCTCGCCACCAACCCTACGGTGGAAGGCGAAGCCACCGCGCACTATCTCGCGGAGTTGGCCCAGCGGCGCGGCATCCGCGCCACGCGCATCGCCCATGGCGTGCCCATCGGCGGCGAGTTGGAGTACATCGATGGCGGCACGCTCTCCCATGCCTTCACCGGGCGGCAGGACGTGCGATGAAGCTCAAGGAAGTCCTGTACGGCTTCCGCCTCAAGCCCGCGCCGCGGGAGTACGGCTATACCGTGGTGGACTACGACCTCGCCAAGGAAGGGCGGGTGCAGTACGCCGCCTGGGATCATCCCAAGGAGCTGCCCAAGCGCTTCGACCAGGGCTACGTGGACGTGCTGCGCGCTTTCCTCAAGCCCGGCGACTACGCCATCGACGTGGGCGCCCATTCCGGCGACACCACGCTGCCCATGGCCCTGGCGGTGGGCGCGCAGGGCGGTGTGTTCGCCCTCGAGCCCAACCCGCACGTGTTCAAGGTGGTGGCGGCCAACGCCGGCCTCAACCAGGACAAGACCCGCATCTTCCCGCTCATGTTCGCCGCCACCGAGGATGACGGCGAGTACGAGTTCGAGTACTCGGACCCCGGCTTCAGCAACGGCGGCTTCCACCAGGGCATCAGCCGCTGGCGGCATGGGCACTTCTTCAAGCTCAAGGTGCAGGGCCGCAACCTGGTGCGTTTCCTGGAGCGGGAGTATCCGCGGGAGATGGCCAAGATCCGCTATATCAAGATCGACGCCGAGGGCCACGACCACGCCATCGTGAAGTCGCTGCGCAAGCTCATCAAGACCAATCACCCCTACATCCGCACCGAGATCTACAAGCATCTCCCCGCGGAAGCGCGCCGCGCCTACTTCCAGGAACTGGCGGGGCTGGACTACCGGCTCTACAAGTTCGAGGACGAGAAACGCTACCAGGGCCAGGAACTCAAGGAGTCCATGGTCATGGACTGGGAGCACTTCGACATCTTCGCGGTGCCGCGATGAGCGACTGCCTGTTCTGCAAGATGGTGGCCGGCGAGATCAAGCCCGACATGGTCCACGAGGACGGCGACCTCATCGCCTTCCGGGACATCGCGCCCCAGGCTCCCACCCACGTGCTGATCGTGCCGCGCAAGCACATCGCCAGCCTGGATACCGCCAAGCCGGAAGACGCCGAGTTGCTGGGGAGGCTGCTGTTGGCGGCGCAGAAGATCGCGCGCCAGGAAGGCATCGCGGCTTCGGGCTATCGCACCGTGAACAATTGCAATGCAGATGCGGGGCAGACCGTCTTCCACATCCACGTTCATCTGCTGGGCGGGAAGAAGCTGACTACGCCTTTCGGCTAGTCGTATTTGCGATCCTTGGCTTGCTGCATGGTGGTCATGAGCCATCTGTAGCTCGTGTAACGGCTCTCCGGCATCTTCTTCTCCTCCACCGCCTGCTTCACCGCGCAGCCCGGTTCCTGTAGATGCAGGCAGTTGGCGAAGCGGCACTGGGGTGCCACGGCGCGGATATCCCGGAACAGGGGACCGATCTTGCCCGGGTCTCGCACGCTGAGTTCCAGATCGCGTACCCCCGGTGAATCCACCAGCGCGCCGCCCTGGGGCAGCGGATGCAGGGTGGTAGCGGTGGTGGTGTGGCGGCCTTCGTCGGTGGCGGCGGAGAGCTCGTCGATGCGGTGCCCGGCTTCCGGCACCAGTGCGTTCAGCAGCGAAGACTTGCCCACACCGGACTGGCCCACCAGCATGCTGTCGTGGCCCTTGAGCCCCGCGGCGAAGCCTTCCAGGCCGGTCTCGTCCTGGGTGCTCACCTTATATATGCGATAGCCGAGCCCCTGCAGGTAGGCGAGGCGCCTGCCCAGGCCGCCGTCATCATCCTCGTCCACCAGGTCCATCTTGTTGAGCACGATGCCGGCCTCGATGCCCATGCCTTCGATGGCGGCGAGATACTTGTCCATGAGGAAGAGTTCGGGAGCGGGTATCGGCGCCAGCACCATGATGACCCGGTCCAGGTTGGCGACCGCGGCCACGGCGCGCCCCCGGCCGTCTGCCTTGCTGAACAGGGAGCGGCGCGGCAGCACCTCGGTGATGCGCGGCTCCGCGTCGGTGGCCACCCGCACCCGGTCGCCGCACACGGGCTGCACCGCACGCCCGGCGGTGAGACAGGTGAGGCGCGCGCCATCGGTGGTCTCCACCACGAAGCGGCGGCCGTGGCCGGCCACCACGCGGGCTTCGTGAAGCTCGCTCACGTTCCTGTCTGCAAGCGCGCGATGCGGCTCAGGGCCGGCGGATGGGAATCGTAGAAGGCCGAGTGCAGGGGATCCGGCGT
>DASXYJ010000149.1:0-10234 GCA_036502565.1 Gammaproteobacteria bacterium | reverse complement strand
CTGAAGCCGGTGCCGATGGCGTCCACGAACACCAGGTCGGACTTGTCCAGCAGCGAATAGGGGTTGGCGGCGAGGTCATAGGGCGAGGGCGGGGTCGGCGCCGCGTCCGGGGTCACCACCCGCACCGGGGCGAAGGAGCCCATGTGCAGCCACATGCTGGAGGAGCCGGGGCCGCCGTTGAAGATGAAGGTCACCGGGCGCTTGGCATCGCCGGCGGTATAGGCCACGTAGAACATGCTGGCCACCGCTTCATCCTTGTCGTTCTTGATGAGCAGGGTGCCGGCGGTGGCGTCGTAGCCGATGCTCTTGCCGGCCACCGTCACGGAGTGATGGGTGACGGACTTGAGCTCCTTGGGGATCGGCGCGTCCTTGGACGCGTCAGCCTTGGGGGCGTCGTCGGCGAAGGCGGGCATGGCCGCCAGCAGGCCGAGCATCAGGGTCAGTGCGAACTTCTTCATGGTCATCTCCTGAAAGATCCGGTTGACGCTCAGCGCGCGTTGTCGGTGGCGTCGTAGAACTTGGCCAGGTCGCCCTTGAGTGCCTTCAGGGCCGGCACGTGCAGGTAGATCATGTGGCCGGACTCGTAGTAGCCGAACTGCACGTTGCCGCGCAGCGAGCTGTCCAATCCCATGTGATCGAAGGTGTACTCGCTGGCGCCGAAGGGCGTGGCCAGGTCGTACCAGCCGTTGGCCACGAACACCTTGAGGTGCGGATTCTGGGTCATGGCCTGGCGCAGGTCCTCGGCCACATCCAGCGAACCCGGCCACCAGGGGTTGAAGCCATTGCGGTGCTTCCAGTCCCAGGCGCGGCCGGCACCGTCGGCGCCGAGCTTGTATACCCGGTCCGGGGTGTAGCCCAGGTCAGCCATGTAGCTATGGAAGGCCGCGCTATAGGGCCCGCTCAGGTAGGCATCGGCCGGATCGAAGTCCGGGCCCTCGCCGGCGTTATCGAAGTCGATGCCGGTGTAGCGCGCGTCGAGGCGGCCCACGGTGTGGCCCTCGTCGCGGGTCAGCTCCTTCATGAAGCGGAAGCAGTTGATGCGCAGCCGCGTCTCCAGGAGGTACTTCTCGCTCAGGCCCGAGTACTGGGAGAGCTTCTTCAGCACGTCAGCCTGGGTCGCGGCATCCAGCTTGTCGCCCTTCATGAGCGCGTCGGCGTACTCGCCGAAGGCGAAGGTCCGCACCTCGCCGATGAACTTCTCGAAGTTCGTGGGCTTCGGGTTGAGCTTGTTGTGGTAATACGCGATGGCCGCGTAGCTCGGCAGGTTGGTGATGAAGGGCAGGTCGTTGCCCACGTTGAAGCTCTCGGTGGCGAAGTCCAGGATCGAGGACACCAGGATCACGCCGTTCAAGGCCACGCCGTCGCGGGTGAGCATGTTGGAGAGCAGCGCCGAACGGGTGGTGCCGTAGCTCTCGCCCATCAGGTACTTGGGGCTGTTCCAGCGGCCGTTCTTCGAGAGGTAGCGCTCGATGAACTTGGCAAAGGCATGGCCGTCCTGGTCCACGCCCCAGAAATCCTTGTCCTCGGACTTGCCGACGGCGTGGCTGTAGCCGGTGCCGATGGCGTCGATGAACACCAGGTCGGTCTTGTCCAGCAGCGAGTACTCGTTATCCACCAGCTGGTAGGGCGCATCGGCGGTGGGCTGCGCGTCGGCGGTGACCACGCGCTTCGGGCCCACCGAGCCCATGTGCAGCCAGATGCTGGCGGAGCCGGGGCCGCCGTTGTAGAGGAAGGTCACCGGGCGATGTTCGGCTTCGGCGCCGTCCCGGGTATAGGCCACGTAGAAGATGCTGGCGGTGGGCTCGTCCTTGTCGTCGCGGATGAGCAGGGTGCCGGCGGTGGCGGTGTACTTGATGCTGGTGCCCCCCACACTGACGCTGTGGTGGGAGACCGAGCTGTCTTCCTTGGGCTTGTCGTCACTCGCGGGAACCGCGGCGGCATCGGATTTGGGGCTGTCGGAGGCATAGGCCGTGGAGCCCAGCCCCAGGGGCAGGACCAGGGCGAGGAGCGCGAGCAGGCGGGGCATGAAGGACTCCCTTATCTCATGGTTCTTAAGAGGAACCGGGAGGGTACCCCGCCCGGCTTGGCTTGAACATAAGACCGGGAGCCCGGACCTATGTTCCGGACGCCGAAGGCTTTTTTGGGTCGTACAAAGAAGATGCCCGCCTTGCGGCGGGCATCTGTAGACCTCTGGAGAGCCCTATATCAGGGCTTCAGCACCTCATCGTAGAACTTGCCCAGGTCGGCCTTGAGCGCCTTACGGGACTCCGGGTTGAGGTAGATCATGTGCCCGGAGGGGTAGTACCCGTACTCCACGTTCTTGGCCAGGTCCGCCGGCAGGCCCATCTGCTGCAGGTCGAACTCGGTCTTGAAGAAGGGCGTGGCCAGGTCGAACCAACCGTTGGCCGAGAACACCTTCAGGCGCGGGTTCTCGCGCATGGCCTCGGCCAGGTTGGCGGCCACGTCCGGCAGCGGCGGCTCGCGGAAGCCCGGGCGGCCCGGCAGCGGGTGCTTGAAGTCCCAGTTGCGGATCACGTCGTAACCCGTCACGTGGTAGCTGCCGTCACCGGTGTAGCCCAGGTCGTTGCGCAGGTAGCGGTTGAAGGTGGCGGTGAAGGCGGCGCTGATGGCGGTATCGGAGGCATCGTAGTCCGGGGTCTCCTCCGCGCCGTCCAGGTTGAAGCCCTCGAAGCGCGCGTCGTAGCGGCCCATGGTGCGGTCGTCGCCGCGCAGCAGCTCGGCGCGGAAGCGGCTCGCGTTTACCCGCAGGTGCGTCTGGCGCAGGTACTCCGGCGAGAGGCCGGTGTAAGCCGCCAGCTTGTTCAGCACCTCGTTGTACTTGTCCTGGGGCAGGGCGTCGCCCTGGAACAGCGCATCTGCGTACTCGCCGCGGGCGAAGGCACGCACTTCCTGCAGGAAGGCCTTGAGGTCCGCCGGCTTGTCCTTGAGCTTGTTGTGGTACCAGGCGATGGCGGCGTAGGAAGGCAGGTACGTTACGTACTCCAGGTCCGTGCCCGGCATGGTGTCGCCGTAGTTCAGCACCGAGGACACCAGGATCACGCCGTTCATGGCCACGCCCTTGCCCTGCAGCCAGTCCACCAGGTTGGCGGAGCGGGTGGTGCCGTAGCTCTCACCCAGCAGGAACTTGGGGCTGTTCCAGCGGTTGTTGAGGCTGATGTAGCGCTGGATGAAGCGGCCGAAGGCGTCCACGTCCTGGTCCACGCCCCAGAAGTCCTTGCCCTCGGCCTTGCCCACGGGCTGGCTCATGCCGGTGCTGACCGCGTCGATGAACACCAGGTCGCTCTTGTCGAGCAAGCTCGCGTCGTTGTCGACGAGGTCATAGGGCGGCGGCGGAGTGGCCACGCCGTCGCTGGTCACCACGCGCTTGGGGCCGAAGGCGCCCATGTGCAGCCAGATGGAGGAGGAGCCGGGACCGCCGTTATAGAGGAAGGTCACCGGCCGGTGATCCATGTCCTTCGAGCCGTCGGCGACGTAGGCCACGTAGGACATGCTGGCGACGGACTCGTCCTTGTCGTTCTTGATGACCAGGTTGCCGAAGGTGGCGGTGTAGCCGATGGTGTGGCCGCCGATGTTGGCGCTGTGGTGGCTGGTGAACTTGTCTTCCTTCGGTATCGGCTTGACCTCGGGAGCCGGCGGCTTGGCGCCGGGCATGTCATCGGCGGCGTAAGCCGTACCGGCGACGAGGGCCAGGGAAAGGAATCCTGTGAGCAGACGCTTCATCTTCATCCTCCTTTGAACGTTGTTCCCCGGGACTTTCTTTATATGTGTAGTAGTGGTCTCTAAGCAGCACTCTGAAACGCATCGCGGGTCATATTCTCGGGCCCGCTGGCTTTCGCCACCACGTTGTCCTCGATGCGGATGCCGCCGAACTTGCGGAAGGCATCCACCTTGGCCCAGTCCACGAAGCGGCTGTTGTCGCTGGCCTTTAGTTCGCCCAGCAAGGCGTCGATGAAGTACAGGCCGGGTTCGATGGTCACCACGAAACCTTCCTGCAGCACGCGGGTGGAGCGCAGGAAAGGATGGCCCTCCGGGCGCGGGATCATGCCGCCGGCGGGACCGGCCTGGAAGCCGCCCACATCATGGGTCTGGAGGCCCAGCAGATGGCCTAGGCCGTGGGGGAAGAAAGCCGACGTGATACGTGCGTCCACGATGGCTTCCGCGGGCAGCTTGATCAGGTTGAACTTCTCCAGGATGCGCGCCACCGCGTGGTGAGTCTCGATATGCAGGTCCTTGAAATCCACCCCGGGCTTCACCTTCGCCACCAACGCCTGTTGCTCGGCATCCATGGCATCGATGAGCGCCTGGAAATCGTCGGCCTTCCCGGAGTAGGTGCGGGTGATGTCCGAGGCGTAGCCGTGGAACTGGGTACCGGCGTCGATGAGGAAGGAATGGTGCGCTGCCGGCTTCTGGTGCTGCCAGTGCTGGTAGTGCAGCGTGGCGGCGTGTTCGTTCAGCGCCACGATGGCATGGTAGGCATGCCGGTCATCGGGTTCGCCCGAACCCATGACGAAGGCGTCGTGGATCTCGTACTCGGACGCGCCGGCGCGGAAGGCCTTCTCGGCGGCCAGGTGCCCGTGCACGCCGGAGCGGCTGGCGCGGCGCATGCACTCGAGTTCGTAGGCGGTCTTGGCGGCGCGCACGTAGTGCAGGGGATTCAGCAGCGTCTCCGGATTGGCGGCGGCGAAGCCCCAGTCCTTGAACTCATCGCGCCACTCGCCGATGAAGAGCCGCTTGCCCGCGGTCGGCAACTCCTTCTTGGCGTCTGCCGCGTGCTTCACCACCTTGATGTCGAAGTGCTCGACCCAGTAACCGGCCGGCGGCGCCGGCGGCACGTGCCAGTAGTCGTCCGGCTGGAAATAGATCAACACCGGTTTCTTGCCCGCGGTGTACACCACGAAGGAGTCGTGGGCTTCCGTCAGCGGCAGCCACCACTTGAACTGCGGGTTGATCTTGAAGGGATAGGGGGCATCGTCCAGGAACTGGTAGTGCAGGGCACCTGCGTAGACGGCCACCTGGTCGCAGCCGGCGGCTTGCATGGCCGCATCGAAGTGCTGCCGCACCGCGGTGAGGTGGGCGGGGTAATCACGCGCCAGGACGTCGCTCATGGGGCTATCCGTATTTCAGGGGAGCCCGATTGTAATACCGCCCCAAGGGTTTTAGAGCAGGTCTATATAGACGGTGACCTCTTCCCGGTCGTGGTAGAGCTGCTTGCACAATAGATGGTGTCGCAAGCCGGCCTCGTCCAGGCGCAGCCTCAAGCCCTCCAGGCACTCCAGCAGGGACTCATGGCGCTTCTTCATGGGCAGCTTGAGGTTGAACAAGGCCCGGCGGCAGTCACGCCGGACCAGCCAGTCCCCCATCAGGGCGGCGATGCGCTGAGGCTGTTCCACCATGTCACAGAGCAGCCAGTCCACGGGTTTGGCAGGCCGGTAGCGGAAACCATCCTCGCGGCGATGTTCCACCACGCCCGACTCGAGCAGCGCCGGCTGCAGGGGCCCGTTGTCCACGGCGATGACGCGGATGCTCTGCTGCGCCATGAGCCAGGTCCAGCCGCCGGGAGCGGCACCCAGGTCCACTGCGCGCATGCCGGGCCGCAGGGTCTGCTCGCGCTCGGCGCCATCCAGCAACACCTGCAGCGCCTCTTCCAGCTTCAGCACCGAGCGGCTCGGAGCCTCGCGGGGGAACTTGAGGCGCAGGATGCCGTTAGGCGCGCTGCTGCCTTCCTCGCCGCTGGAGAGACCGATGCGCACCTGGCTGGAGCTGCTGAACAGCAGATGCAGCCTGCGCTCCGCCTTGCGGAACACCGGCATGCCGCGCTTGGCCAGTGCGCCGGTGAGGGCCGGGGTGAACTTCTTGAGGAAACCCGCGAGCTCCTTGCCGGCGTCCGTGTCCGGATGTTCCAGCAGGATCGCGCCCAGCGGGCCGGGGTGCTCCGCGAGCGCGGCGAGGATGGGATCGATGCGGTTCCCGGCTGGGAGCGCGTCGAGCGCGGCCACTTCCCGGAACGCCTGGCGCGCGAAGATGCGGCGCTTGAGCGGCAGCCCGGGGCCGGGAGCCGATACCACGCCGTCGCCGATGACTTCCGAGCCGCCGATCTCGGCGGCGCATTCGCCCTCGAAGCCCGGGCGGCACTGCAATATCCAGCGTTCCTGCATGGCGCATTAAAACACGCAGGCGGGCGCACGGTAAGATAGCCGGCATCCCGATGCAGGCACACCATGGCTGAACCGACGCCGGCGCTCCAGAACGAGGTCCATCGCCTGATGGTCGAGGCCGCGCAGCACTTCGCCCGGGGCGGCTTGCAGCAGGCCGCGGACAACGCCGCCAAGGTGCTGCAACTCATGCCGGAGATGCCGGACGCGCTGCACCTGATGGGCCTGTGCCTGCTGCGGGCCGGCGATCCGCAGCGCGCCGCGCAACTCATGCGCCAGGCGCTGCAGCGCAAGCCCGCCGACGCGCAGCTGCTGCACAACTTCGGCATCGCCTGTGCCGACGCCGGCGACGCCACCGGCGCCCTGGGCGCCTTTACCCGCGCCGCCATCCTCGATCCACGCCATGCCGAGGCGCGTTTCAACCTGGGCGTCATCAGCGAAGGAGTGGGCGACCCCGCCGGCGCGGAGCAGGCCTACCGCGACACTCTGGAGCTCTCGCCGCAGCATGCCGGGGCCGCCGCCTATCTCGCCTCCATCCTCGAGCAGCGCAGCGCCCTGGAGGAAGCCGCCCGCTGGA
The DNA here is from genome assembly GCA_036502565.1 of Gammaproteobacteria bacterium. Taxonomy (GTDB): domain Bacteria; phylum Pseudomonadota; class Gammaproteobacteria; order Natronospirales; family REEB76; genus DASUBN01. Next base: position 3,484 of record DASXYJ010000149.1, on the reverse strand, counting down.
ACGCGGTGGCGCTCACCGCGCAGGCCGAGGAGCCGGTGGCCAATCTCACGGCGGCGCAGCTGGACATCCGTGGGGGGCGCCTGGAGCAGGGCGTCGCGCGCCTGGAGCGGCTTCTCTCGCAGCGGCTCACGCCGCGCAACCGCGCGCTCGCGGCGGGCCGTCTGGGCTCGGCCTATGACCGCCTCCAGCAGCCGGACCAGGCCTGGCCGCAGTTCCTGGCCGCCAAGGCGGCGCTCCAACAGACGCAGCCGCCTCAGGGCCCTGGCGTCTACACCTTCGCGACCGCGGAGCGCATGGCGCGCCGCGCGGATGCGCTGTTCGAGGGCGTGCCATCCGCCGCGCCCACGGACACCGGGGCACCGGTATTCCTGGTGGGTTTCCCCCGCTCCGGCACCACCCTCCTCGATCAGATGCTCTCGGGCCATCCCAGCATCGCGGTGCTGGAGGAGCAAGACACCCTGCAGGACGTGCTGCAGGCCTATGCCCTCGGCGATGCCGGGCTGGAGATGTTCCTTGGACTGGATGCGGCGGGGCTGGAACCCCTGCGCCGCGCCTACTGGAAGCGAGTGGCGCAGTTCATGCCGGCGCGCCCGGCCGGCGCCGTGTTCGTCGACAAGCTGCCGCTCAACAGCGTGTTCATGCCGCTGATACACCGGCTGTTCCCCGAGGCCCGCTTCATCTTCGCCCTGCGCGACCCGCGTGACGTGGTGCTGTCCTGCTTCATGCAGAGCTTCGACCTCAACGAGGCCATGCAGCATTTCCTGTCGCTGGAGGAGACCGCGCGCTACTACGCGGCGGTGATGGCGGCAGGCGCCGACGCGGAGCAGCGCCTGGGCGCGCGCGTGCATCGCATCCGTTACGAGGACGTGGTGGCGGACACCGAAGCCGAGGCGCGGCGGCTGCTGGCGTTCCTGGATCTCGGCTGGGACCCGGCGGTGCTGGACATCCAGAAGACCGCCAAGGGCAAGCGCATCAACACCCCAAGCTACTCGCAGGTGGCGGAGCCGATCTATACGCGCGCCAAGGAGCGGTGGAAGAGGTACGAGGCACAGCTCGCGCCGGTGTTGCCGATGCTCGCACCGTTCGTGAAAAAATTCGGGTATCCCTGAACGCTTATTAAGATGACCAGTCTTTGGCGACGTCGCTCCCGGCATCCTGCCTCCCGCGACGTTAGTACGTCCCTGTACGTCACAAAAAAAGACCCCGCAGCCTCTTTCCGAGGTCTGCGGGGTCCAGTGCTACCCCACTATTCTATTTGTTTCCCCGCGCTTAGAACTTCACGCCGATGCGGCCGTACACGAAGCGGCCGGGCACGTCATACAACGTCGGGTCGAAGTTGTTGAGCTCCTGGACCGTCGAGGACGGCGGCTGCTTGTCCCACAGGTTGCGGATGCCGAGGGTGAACGTGGTGTTGAGGGAGTCCACATCGTAGCTCGCCTGCACGTCGTGGTACACGGTCGCGCCGATGTGCACGCCGGTCGGAGCGCCATTGCTCTCTTCGACCATGGAGCGCACGTAACGCAGGGCGTACTCCGCGGACCAGCCGCCCATGCTCCAGTCCAGGGCCAGGCGCGCCTTGTCGCGCGGCACACCGAACGGGAACACCGAGCCGCCGCGCTCCACGCCGGCCAGCTCGACGCCGTTCAGGTCGTAGGTCCGGATGTGGGTGTCGTCGAAGGTGATCTTGAAGTCACCGGCGGCGCTGGACGGCAACGCATAGGTCAAGTTGATGTCGATGCCGGAGGTATCGATGGTGCCGGCATTGATGATGGCGTCCTTCAGGGTCTGCACGGCGCCGAAGGCGGTCCGGGTCACCAGCGCGCAGGCCGCCGGGTCAGAGGCCGCCGCCGTCGTCGTGTAGCAGCTGTCCAGGATGGTCTGGCCGCTGAGGGGCTGGATCACGTTGTCGACTTCGATCTTGTAGTAATCCATGTTCATGCTGAAGCCGGCCAGCCAGTCAGGGTTGTAGACGAAGCCGTAGGTGCGGGACACCGAGGTCTCGGGCTGCAGGTTGCGGTTGCCGATCTCCAGGGTGTTGATCTGCGCGTTCGGCTGGGTGTAGGTCGAGGGGATGCCCTGGTTGGTGCAGACCTGCGAGGTGGTCGGCTTGTCGCAGGGATCCACGATGTTCGCCGAGAAGTTGGTGCCCGCGGAGAATAGCTCCTGGATGCTCGGGGCGCGGAAGCCCTGGGACCAGCTGGCGCGCAGCACCCACTCGTCGTTCGGCTGGTACTTCAGGCCCCAGCGGTAGGTGTTGCTGGTGCCGTACACGTCGTACTTGGTGTGACGGGCGGCCAGGTCCAGGTCCAGCAGCTTGATGCCGGTCATGTTGCCGAGCACCGGCAGGTCCAACTCGGCGTACTCGGCCTGGGAGGACTCGCGCCCCGTGGTCGGCAGCACCGGGCGGCCCGGGTTGAAGCTGTCGTTACCCTGCTGGGCCACCGAGTCCGGCAGGAAGATGCCGTCATGTTCCAGGCTCTCGAAGCCGAGCGCCAGGCCCGCGCCGCCGCCGGGCAGCTCGAACAGGTCGCCCTGGGTGAGGTCCAGGTTGTAGACGCGCTGGTTGTTCTCGAACTGGTTCTGGGCGGTGTACCGGATGTAGTCCAGCATCTTCTGGGTCACGGCGTTGGCGCCGCCGAAGATGTTGAGCTGCACGCAATCGTCGGTACAGAGCGCAGCGTCACCCAGTGCACGCTTCAGGTGGCTCACGTCGAAGTGGCCGTCGTTGACGTCGATCTCGGTGTCCTTGGAGAACGCGTAGTTGGCGTCCCAGTCCCACTCCTTGCCGCCCATCTCGAAGAAGCCGGTGAAGCCCATGTCGACGTGGAAGGTGTCTTCCTTCTCATGGTACAGGCGCGGGCCGTTCTCCACCATGCGGCGACCGAACAGGAACAGGTTGGCGTTGGCCGGATCCGCGGCGTTCAGGTCGAAGCCGAAGGGGTTGTACTTCTGCGTCGAGGGGATGTCGATGGCGATCGAGCTCGAGGCGAAGAACAGCGGCTCCGGCGCGGACTGCTGGTGCGAGTCGCGGTGGCTGTACATGAAGTCAGCCTTGAAGGTGATGTTGTCGGCCAGGTCGGTGTAGCCCTGCACGTAGCCGCTGTAGCGCTCTTCCGGCGTCAGCACGTAGTTGTAGGGCGCGTAGTTGAAGCGGTCGCTGCCGGGGTTGCCGCTCACGAACGTACGGAAGTCGTTCATGGAGAGCTTGCCGTTGGCGCCGGGCACGGCGCCGTCCTTGATGGTCAGGTCGCAGGTCGCGCCGCCGCAGAAGTTGAACCAGGGCGAGGTCGAGGGCGCCACGAACACGAAGCGGCCGTTGGGGATGGCGGAGCTGCCGCCGGCGTTGCCGAGGCCGATGACCGGTTCCTTGGAGATGCTGCGGTCCTTGGAGAAGATGCCGTCCTGGTTGGTGTAGGAGACGTTGAACAGCACGCCGCTCTTGTCGTTGCTGGAGCCGGTAGTGAAGTCGTAGGACTGGGTCTTG
>DASXYJ010000148.1:0-7089 GCA_036502565.1 Gammaproteobacteria bacterium | reverse complement strand
AATCAGTAGGTCGTAGGTTCAAGTCCTACACGGCCCACCAAGTCAGCCTGGACATCTTTTTTATCTATCCCTGTCTTCTATCCATCCCTGGTGCAGTGACCTGCCTCGCCATCCCTGGCTCGGCGCTCGCCGCATGCGGCTCGCCCTACACGGCCCACCAAGTCAGCCTGGACATCCCTTAAAAATCGAAAGCCCCCGTCAGGGGGCTTTCTTTTCATGGCTTTTGCTTCGTGCCTTATTTCCGCCGCCAGGTGGTGCCGCTGGCGCCGTCCTCGATGACGATGCCGGCTTTGTCCAATTCGGCTCTCAGGCGATCCGCTTCCTTCCAGTCCTTGGCGGCGCGCGCGGCCTTGCGGGCGGCGATGAGCTTCTCCACTTCTACTGCAGGCATGCCGTCACCCTTGTCGGCGCCCGCCTGCAGGTACGTCTCGGGGTCGGATTCCAGCAGACCCAGCAGGCTGCCCAGTTCCTTGAGCAGCGCTGCCAGCGGCGGTGCCTCGGCGGGTTTGGTGTCTCGCAAAGTATTCACTTCCCGCGCCAGGTCGAACAGCACGCTCATGGCGATGGGCGTGTTGAAGTCGTCGTCCATGGCTTCGGCGAAACGCTTACGATACTCGCTGTCCTCCGGTGCCGTGGTCGCGGGCATGTTGCGCAGGGCGATGTAGAGGCGCCCCAGGGCGGCCCGTGCCTGATCCAACTGCGCGTCGGAATAGTTGAGCGGGCTGCGGTAGTGGCTGCTGATGATGAAGTAGCGCACCACCTCGGCTGGATAGAGCTTCAGGACGTCGCGCACCGTGAAGAAGTTGCCCAGGGACTTGGACATCTTCTCGTCGTCCACGTTGACGAAGCCGTTGTGCATCCACAGGTTCACGAAGTGCTTGCCGGTGGCGCCTTCCGACTGGGCGATCTCGTTCTCGTGGTGCGGGAACATGAGGTCCATGCCGCCGCCGTGGATATCGAACGTGTCGCCCAGGGCATGGGTGGACATGGCGGAGCACTCGATGTGCCAGCCAGGACGGCCGGCACCCCAGGGCGAAGGCCAGGAGGGTTCGCCGGCCTTGGCGCTCTTCCACAGCACGAAATCGAGCGGATCGCGCTTGGCGGAATCCACTTCCACCCGCTCGCCGGCCCGCAGGTCTTCCAGGCGCTTGCCGGAGAGCTGGCCATACTCGGCGAACTTGCTCACGGCGTAGAACACATCACCGTCGCTGCCCTGGTAGGCATGACCGTTGGCCATGAGCTTGCCGATGATCGACAGCATGCCCTCGATGGACTCGGTGGCCTTGGGCTCGATGTCCGGCGGCAGTACCTTGAGGGCTCGCTCGTCCTCGTGGATGAAGCCGATGAAGCGCTGGGTGAGCGACTGCATGCTCTCACCGTTCTCGGCGGCACGCTTGATGATCTTGTCGTCGATGTCGGTGATGTTGCGGACGTAGGTGAGCTTGTAGCCGCTGGCCCTGAGCCAACGCGCCACCATGTCGAAGGCCACCAGCATGCGGGCGTGGCCGATGTGCATGTGGTCATAGACCGTGAGCCCGCACACGTACATGCGCACCTCGTTGGGGCGCATGGGCTTGAAGGTCTCTTTGCGGCGGGCGAGGGAGTTGTAGATCTCGAGCATGTCGTGGATGTTACCGGTTTGAGGTGCGGGCGCGGTCAAATCGGGCTTCGATGCGCTTCGGGTCCATGAGCTTCCAGAGCCGTTCCATCTCGGGGCCATCGAGCCGGCCGGTCAGGGCGGCGCGCAGGGGCTGATATAGGGCCTTGCCGGAGCGGCCGGTGGCGGCACCCACGGCCTTGGCGAAGGGCTTGAACTCAGGCTGGGACTGGCGGAGCACGCCCACCACCGCCTCGAAGAAATCCGGGCCGGCGACCTCGATCGCCTCAGCGGCATCGGCGGGGAGCGCGGGCAACTCACCATAAGTCACCGCTGCCCATTCGGCGCCCTGCCGGGGCCGGGTCACGTTGCCGCGCACGGCATCGGTGAAGGTCCTGCGCTGGGACTCCGGCACCTGCTGCTCGAGCTCGGGATGGGCCGCTGCCATCCACCGCCAGAGCCGCTCGCCGTCCGCATGGCGCACCGCCTCACCCTGCCAGTGGTCCAGCTGGGTGTGATCGAAATGGGCCGGCGAATGGCCGAGATGATCGATGTCGAAACCTTGGGCCAGCGCGGCGAAGCCCAGGAAGGCATTATCCGAATAAGTGTGACCGAGACGCGCCAGGTAGTTGAGCAAGGCCTCAGGCAACACGCCCTCAGTCCGCAGTTCCTTCAGGCTGCCGCCGCCCTCGCGCTTGGAGAGCGGCGCACCGCCCTGCCCCACTATCAACGAGAGATGGGCGTACTGGGGCGATTTCAACCCCAAGGCTTCCAGTATCAGCAGCTGTCGCGGGGTGTTGGCGAGGTGGTCCTCGCCGCGCAGCACGTGGGTGACGCCCATGTGCGCATCGTCCACCGCGTTGCTGAAGAAGAAGGCCGGGCTGCCGTCGGCACGGCGCACGATGAAATCGCCGATGTCATGGTGAGCGAAACCCTGGCGGCCGCGCACCAGGTCGATGAACACGGTCTCGCCCTGCTCCGGCACCCGGAAACGCAGCGCGGGCTTCATGCCGCGGGCCAGACGCGCCTCGATCTCGGCGGTGCTGAGCTTGGCGCAGGTACCGGCGTAGCGTGGCGGCTTGCCGGCAGCGAGCTGGGTCTTGCGGGATACCTCAAGTTCAACAGCGGTGCAGAAGCAGGGATAGACCTTGCCATGCTCCGCCAAGGTACCCAGATATCTGGCATAGAGCTGGCCGCGCTCGGACTGGCGATAGGGGCCCTTGGGACCGCCCAGGTCCGGCCCTTCCTGCCAATGCACCCCTAGCCAGGCGAGATCGGACCGCATCTGCTCCTCATGGGACAGCAGGGAACGTGCGGCATCCGTGTCCTCGATACGCAGGATGAAAGCTCCGCCATCGCGGGCCGCCAGCAGGGCCGAGAACAGGGCCGTGCGGGCGTTGCCGACGTGGATGTCGCCGGTGGGGCTGGGGGCGAAGCGGGTGCGGGTCATGGCCGCAATTTTGCCTCAAAGCTGCTGCGCTTGGCATAACTTTGTTCGTAGCAGGGACGCGTACATGCCGCGGAGCACAGGGATGTGCGGGAGCGGCGAGCGCGAGGCTCGCCCGCCCGCTTCGCGGGCGGCCCAGGGCGGACCATGGTCCGCCCGTTCACCGCATGCGGTGAACCCTCATGCACAGGGAAGTGCACTCCGGTCGCTCGCCGTCGCGCGCCTCGTTCTGCCTGCGCTCGCGACGCTTTGAGGCCTCTTTTCAGCTTCTTCCGTGCCGATTGCCCCTATTCATCAGTGACCTATATGATTGGGCACGGAATTACCGGTGGGAATCATCATGCGCGCATCGCTCGCCCTCCTGACCCTGGTCCTGGTCACCGCTTGCAGCCAGGCACCCGTCCAGCCCGCTCCGGCGCAGACGTCGCCGCCCGCGTCCGAGGCCTCGCCCTATCCGGTTCCCCCGCCTCCGGTGGCACCGCCGCCGCAGGTGCAGCCGCCCGCGCCCGCCGCGCCGCAGGTGCAGGAAGCCCCGGTGGACAAGGATCACCGTGAGGTCTTGATCCATACCAACATGGGCGACATCCTGCTGCAGCTCGACGCCGTCCATGCGCCGGTGACGGCCAAGCACTTCCTGACTAACGTCCAGGAACACTATTTCGACGGCAGCGCCTTCTACCGGGTGATGCCCGGCTTCGTGATCCAGGGCGGTGACTACAACGCCGACCTGGAATGGCGCGCGCCCAAGCACAAGGCCATCCCCTTCGAGTCCACCACCCTGACCAACCAGCGCGGCAGCATCGCCATGGCCCATCTGGACCCGAACAGCGCCAATGGTGCGTTCTTCATCAACTTGGTGGACAACACCCCTCAGTTCACCCCTACCCCCGGCAACCCCGGTTACGCGGTGTTCGGGCAGGTCGTTCGGGGCATGGACGTGGTGGACAAGATCGCCGCGATGGACACCCATGAAGTGACCTTCGTCGACGGCACGGCTCCCTTCGAGGACGTGCCGGTGAAGCCGGTGAAGATCCTCAAGGTATCGCTGCTGCCTCTGCCCCAGGCCGGCAAGCCGTAACCACCGCCCCCATCGGAGATGATCATGCGCGCACCGCTCACTGCTCTCCTGCCCCTGGCCCTGCTCGCTGCCTGCGCTCAGGCGCCGGTGCAGACCGCCGCCGCTCCGGCCGCGCCGCCGCTGCCGGCCCATCCGTTGGTGAGGATCGAGACCAACATGGGGAACATGGTGGTGCAGCTGGATACCGCCCGCGCACCGCTCACGGTAGCGGCGTTCCTCCAGCACGCGGAAGCGCACAAGTACGATGGCACCAGCTTCTACCGCATCGTGCCGGGCTTCGTGATCCAGGCCGGCGACTTCAACGCGGACTATCAGCCGCTGCCGGAAGAGAAGACCATCCCCAACGAGTCAGGCAACGGCCTGAGCAACCTGCGCGGCACCATCGCCTTGGCCCGGGAAGCGGACCCCCATACGGGCAGCTACGTCTTCTATCTGAACCTGATGGACAATCGGAAGCTGGATCCGCGCCCGGACCGCTGGGGCTACGCGGTGTTCGGTCAGGTGGTGGAAGGCCTCGACGTGATGGACAAGATCGCGGCGGTCCCGACCCATGACCTGAAGACCCCGCATCAGGATGAGTTCACCGATGCGCCCGTGAGCCCCGTCACCATCGAGAAAGTCGTGATGCTGCCGACGGAGGCGCCCGCGCAACCGTGACCACCCTGTTCATCTCCGACCTGCACCTGGATGGATCGCGGCCTGAGAGCACCGGGCTATTCCTGAAGTTCCTGCAAGAGGAGGCGGCCAAGGCCTCCTCGCTCTACATCCTGGGGGACTTCTTCGAGGTATGGATCGGCGACGACGATGACGACCCGCACCACGCGCGGGTGATGGATGGACTGGGTGCGCTCACCGCCACCGGCGTGCCGGTGTACTTCATGCACGGCAACCGGGACTTCCTGATAGGCAAGCGCTTCGCGCGGCGCACTGGCGTGCGCCTGCTGGCCGAGCCCACGACCATCGGCCTGGGCGGCGACCCCACGCTGCTGATGCACGGCGACACCCTCTGCACCGACGATCTGCAGTACCAGCGGGCGCGCCGGTTCATGCGCAATCCCCTGGTACGGGGCATCTATCTGCTCCTGCCGCTCTCCCTGCGCCGCCGCATCGCCGCTTATGCCCGCGCCAAGAGCAAGGCGGACACCGCCGCCAAAGCGGCGTACATCATGGACGTGAACCAAGAAGCCGTGGAGTCGATCATGAACCGGCACGGCGTCACGCGGCTGATACACGGCCATACCCATCGCCCAGCCATCCACCGTTTCAAGAGCGCGGATGGCAAGACCATGGAACGCATCGTGCTGGGAGACTGGTACGAACAATCCAGCATCCTGCGCTGGGGCGAGAAAGGCGGGATGCTATCCGACCAGCGGGTGCCCGATGGCAAGGCGGACTAGGCGGCCGCAGGCACTCCGCTGTGAAACCGGAATTCCTTGTCTTCTGACTTGATCAAATCCGCTTCCGCTTCCCTGAACACCTCGATACGCTCCGCCACGTCGCCCACTCCGTACTTCTCTGCCATGCTGAGATAGAGCCGGAAATGCCGCGCTTCCGCGGCATGCAGGCCGCAGTAGAAGGACGCCAATTCCTCGTCCAGCGCGGGGACCAAGGCGGCGAAGCGCTCGCAGGAGCGGGCTTCGATGAATGCCCCCACCACCAGCAGGTCGGTGAACCGCTCCTGATCGCCCTTGCGCAAGCGCTTGCGCAGGCCTTCCGCATAACGCGCTGCAGTGAGCGACCGATGCGCGATGCCTCGGGCGTGCATGATACGTGTCACCTGCTCGAAATGCCGCAGCTCTTCGCGCGCCAACTTCGACAAGGCTTCCTGCAAGTCGGGGAGACGCTCACCGTAACGGAACATGAGGTTCAGCGCCGTCGCGGCCGCCTTCTTCTCGCAGTTGGCGTGGTCCACGATCAAGAGGTCCTGCTGGCGGCGCGCGGCGCTGAGCCAGGCTTTCGGCGTGGCGCAACCCAACAGTTCCTCGGGGGTGGCGGGCAGTCTGCTCAATCCACCACCAGCTTCACCGGCACGTTGCCGCGGGTAGCCCGCGAATAGGGGCACACCTGATGCGCGGCTTGCATCAGTTTCTCCGCCTCGGCGCGGTCCAGGCCCGGGAAGCTGCCGTGCAGCTCCACCGTGAGATCGAACTGGCTGTCACCGGTCTTGTTGAGGGTGACCTGGGCGGCCAGGGCCACGTCCTTGACGGCGATCTTGTCACGCCGTGCCACGAAGGCCACCGCGCTCTCGAAGCATGCCGAGTAGCCGGCGGCGAAGAGCTGCTCGGGGTTGGTGGCAGCGCCGCCGGGTCCGCCCATGGACTTGGGTATCCTGAGGGCGAGATCCAGCACTCCATCGGACGACTTCACGTTGCCTTCGCGGCCGCCCCGGGCGGTGACACTGGCGGTATATAGCGCATCCATAGCTTGGCTCCTTCAGTACTTGTAGCCGATGACGAAGTCCATGACGTTGGTGCCGGTGGGCCCGGTGTGCAGGAGGTCGCCGCTGCCTTCCAGGAAGTCGCCGGCGGCGGCCCGGGCCAGGCAGTCGGAGGCATCGTAGCCTGCATCCCCGCCCCGCTCCAGCGTGCCAGAGTCCACTAGGGCGCCGGCGTCGTCGTTGCCATCGCTGCCGTCACTGGCTCCGGAGAGCAGCGCCCAGCCTTGCTGGCCCGCGAGCACCCGCGCCGCTGAAAGCGCCAGGTGCTGATTGCGGCCGCCATGACCGGGGTGGTCGGGCAGCTTCACGGTGGTCTCGCCACCCCACACATGGATGCCGCGGGCGAGCGAGAGCAACTCCTTGGCCAGGGTCTCGCCGCAGGCAGCGGCATCGGAGACCGGCAAGGGGCCGTGATCCTCGGCGGAGTGCCCAGCCGTTTTCGCCGCTTCCACGATGGCAGCCCGGGCATGCCGGTTGGATGCCACCACGTGGGTCTGCACGCCGCTGATCTCGCGAGGTTGTGGCCGCTG
>DASXYJ010000147.1:0-7251 GCA_036502565.1 Gammaproteobacteria bacterium | reverse complement strand
AAATAGATGAATCCTTCTTGCCTGCTTTGACTACATCCTTACCGCTAATGGCCCAGGCAATGCTGTGTGTATATATAGAAGGATAAAATCTCGTTATATCGGCCTTAACGATATATTTTGCTCTGGTCCTTATATCTAGTCTTCTATCTCGTTCAATCACGCTGGGAAATTTTGGTTGTATAGCCGAGTCTGAGTGAAGTAGTGGAGCGATACTCGGCGACGATGCCGAGCAACTGGATTGTGTTTTCGGGTACAGCTCAGACCAATTCTGAACAATCTCATGAGTGAGCGCATGGAAGGTGACTGGATGCACAAGACCAAATGTACGTCGCTGATTTGCTGGGCGTCTAAATATGTAAGTCTCTAACTGACTTTGATAGAACTTGGGATGCCTCAAGGAAAAATCTACAACAAATTTTCCGGGAGCTTCGTTATACATTAAGTCAGCAAAGCTTTCGGAAGAAAAAATGGGTGGAAGCACTTCTGGAAAAAAACTACTCTTACATAGAGCATATTTGAGGTCATGCTCTTTTCCTGAACCGAGTATTTGTTGGGCTAATCTTATTAGTTTGTCGAAGCTCATCCCTTTGCCCTTCTTCTAGGATTATTTAAAAGTCCTACTATCCTCAATGTATCTATCCCTGTTTTTGCAGCCTTTTATTTATAGATCAGGCCGATGACGATGCCTACGACCACCCACTGACAGAAATACGCGACCCCCTGCATGATGGTCAGCTTCCAGCTAATTCGGAGATTCACATGGTTGTGGATGACGAACGTACCTAAGGCGAACACGCCGATCAGCACGCCGAGATGCAGGCCCCAGATCCACCATGTGCCGCCGCGATACATCATGGCGTAGAGCACTGCCACGGCCAGGATGGAGACGAAGATGGCCAGCATCCCTAAGGGCATGAGCTTCATCAGCTCCTTCTCTTCGCGGTAGATGTGCGGATACTTCTGGAACTCGGACTTCATGGCCGGCAAGGCCGCGAACAGGGCGAAGCCCATGGCCATGTAGGCCACGAAGGCCCCCAGGGCTGCCAGGAACACGCGCAGCAGATGCAATTCCATACCCCACCCCCTCAGTCGAGACCACGACTCATTTCGCCGGGCGCTTCTCCAACAGGCTGATCTTGCCTGCCTCCACCGTCCATAACCCATAGGATGTCATCACCGTGATCGGCTTGGCCAGCGCGAGGCTGAGATACACGTGGAATTCCGACGGCCCCGGCGACAGCAGATGCGTGATGGACGGACTCACCATCGTCGCACCGGCAGGCAGACCCTTGGTGAGGGACATGGCGAGGCAAGAGTGGGTGGAAGGCGCGACTCCGCTCACGGCACCGCTGGCCTGGTCCACGGCCACGCGGTAGTGGCGGCCCCAGACGATGTCGTCCGCGTCGCCGCTGGAGGCTATCAGGTAGACGAAGTCCTGGCCGGGACGCGCGTCGTCCACTTCCACCGTCTTGTAGCTCATGCCCTCGCAGTAGTCCTTGATCGCGGCGCGGGCCGCGGCGACTTCCGCCGGTTTCCCCGCGGCGGCCTGGCTGGAAGCGTCGAACAGGCGCTTGCCGTCCACTTCGGCCTGACGCGCCTGGGCCATCACATCCGCATCCGACACAGCGGGCGAGGCCGCGGTCGAGTGTGTCTGCGGCGCGGCGCAGGCTGCGAGCAGGACCAGCAGCAACGGCCAGGCATGTCGGATCGACGATGACTCTCTATACATGTGCATCCCCTTCTCAGTAATTCAGCTTCGGATACCAATCCTTTCCACGCCCCTCCGGCGTCAGATCCAAGAGGTTCCACAGCGGCCAGATCATGTCGACATGACGCGGGCTCTGGCCCTTATCGGCCTTGGCGAACATGAGCTCGCTGGACCAGGCGTGGCGGACCTTGCCATCTTTCTTCACGAACACGTTCATGGCCGGAGTCTGGTGCCCCTCCGCGTCCTCGCCGTGGTACAGGCGGTTGTAGCTGTTCTCCGCGGAGGACAGGAACCGCAGGTCCTTCCAGCCGCGGTTACGGGCGAAGGTGAGGATGCGCGGCAGCGGCGACTTGGCGACGATGGCGAGGTTGGCGCGCTGGCTGACATGGGGCGCGGCGCCTTCCAGGGAGTCGATGATGGAGGTGCACATGGGACAGGGGTTCTCCATGGCCTGGCTGTACATGTAGCTGTACAGGATCAGGGTGTCCTTGCCCGGGGCGAACAGCTCGGAGAGCTTGACCCGCTGCATGCCGATGACCTCGGCGGCTTCCTGGAACAGGAAGTCCTCCGGCACCTCGCCGCCCAGCGGCAGCTTGCGGCGCAACGCGGCCACCGCTTCCACCTGGCGGCGCAGGCCGATCTCAGCCTTGAGCAGCTTGTCCCGCGCCTGGCGGTAGGCCTTGGTCTCATTGGGGAAGTGGCCTACCGGTCTCGCTGCCTTGCGGCGCGGGGCTTTCTTCTTCGGCATGGGGCTCTGTCCTCCTGGCCCTAGAGCATACCCCTGTCAGCGGTGGGAGTAGGCCCGCCAGCTGAGGTAGGCACCCAGCACCAGCAGCACCACCGCCATGACCGGCACCACGCCGGGGATGGAGGCCCAGAGGGCGGCGAAGGCCGCCATCTGCAGCGGGAACAGGATGCGCGCGACGCCGGTGATGATGGCGAGCCAGCCCACCAGGCTGACCAGCACCGGCCAGCCCTGCCAGAGGTTATGCACCTGGACGATGGCGCAACCGGCCAGGAGGCTCAGGAAACCCGCCAGCATGATCAGCAGGGGTTCGCGCCCCGCCACCGCCAGCATGTCCGCGAACAGCGGGCGGTTGATGAGGAGCGCCGCGCCGGCGGCGAGGAACATCGGGCCTAAGAGACCGGCGATGAAGCAGGAGACCTTCGGCGTGACTTCATGGGTGGTGTGGATCTTGAGTCTGATCATGGTGGTACTCCGGGCGCCGCGTGACGCTCGTCGGGGAGGAGGATGAAGACGGTGCCGAAGAATTCGGCGAACAGGGCATCACGGAAACGCATGACCCCACTCTAAGTCGGAGCCGGCCTCGGGACTGCCCGCATTTGACCGCGGACAGGTCTTACATATCGGTCAGTGCTTCAGCGCGGAGACCAGGGCGTCGAAGGCCGACATCAGGTAGGGGCCGGCGTAGGCGGTGTCGCGGTGCTCCTGGGCGGCCAGCAACCGGTCCCGCAGCATGCCCTCGAAGGCACCCACCAGCATCGAGGCCGCCACCTGCGGATGATGGCGCGCGCGGAAGCTGCCGTCGCGCTGGCCGCGCAGCACCAGGTCGCGGCAGAGCTGCAGGAAACGGCGATAGCCATCGCTGAGACCGAGCTCGCCGTGCCGCAGCTCCGGACGGCGGCCTTCCAGCAGGAACAAGCGCATCAGGTCTTCGTCCTTGTGCAGGGCGCTGCTCAGCAAGGCGAACACACCGAGGATGGCGCTGTGCGCGGAACTGGAGGCCGAGGCGGCATCGGAGAGACGGGGCAGCAGGTCCTTCCAGCCGTCATCGAGGATCGCGGTGAGCAGCTCGGCCTTGTCTCGGAAGTGCTTGCGGAACTCCTCCCAGTCGAGATCCACGCCATAGGCCACGTCTTCCAGGGAGACCTGGTCGTAGCCGGCGCGTGCGAAACGATGCTTGGCCACATCGAGGATGCGGCGGCGCATCTGGAAACGGCGGATGGTGGTGTCGAGCCCTTCCTCCGCGAAATGGGCCTCAGGGGTGGCTTGGCGTCCCTCGAGCAGCATGGCTCTTCCCGGTCGTGTCGGATGACTCAATAGTTATGCCAAATGGCTGCGGCAACCATCGGGAGAGCACCGCAAACGGCCTGGGGTATTCACCCTATGTGTGCGCTATTTGGGTAACGAATCCCATGACAGGACATGGGACGCGCGGACCCGCAGGCGCGTAGCACCTGTGCGACGGTCCGGGAGGGGAGGCTTCTAGACGCCCAGGAGGGGTATCAGACCGCCGGAGATGGTGGCGATATCGAGAGCCGGGGCCGCGGGCTTGCGATGACGCGCCGCCTTCTTGCCGCGCTTCTTGGCAGGCCGGGTTTTCTTCCTGGTGGATCGCTGCTTGCGGGCCGGAGACTTCTTCTTGCGGGAGACCGCTTTCTTCTTCGAGCGCTTCTTCTTGGCCATGGGATCCTCCTCGCCAGCGGGATCCCAAGCATACGCCCTACTCCGCCAGCGTCGAAAACCCCTGACGGGCCTTGAGGCAGCCTGCCAACACGCCCAAGGCCACGCACTGGGCGGCCAGGAATCCGGGCACGTCTGCGGGAAGGATGCCGGTGAAACTGTCCGTGAGCCCGCGGGCGAGGGTGACCGCCGGGTTGGCGAAGGACGTGGACGACGTGAACCAATAGGCCGCCATGATGTAGAGCCCGACGGCGTAAGGCGTGGCCTGCGGTTGGCTGCGGGTGGCGCGGTGGATGAGCAGCAGTAGCCCCAGGGTCGCCACGAACTCGGACCACATGAGGGCCAGCCCGGGCCGCGGCTTGGTGGCGATCTCGAACAGCGGCATGGCGAACATGGCATGGGTGGCGAGCACGCCCACGATGGCGCCGGCGAACTGCGCCAGCACGTACGCAGGCAGCAAGCTCCAAGCCAGCTCGCCGCGGACGGCGAACAGCGCGCTCACCATGGGATTGAGATGCGCGCCGGACACGGGACCGAAAGTGAGGATGATGGCCACGAGGCCCGCGCCAGTGGCGAGGGAATTCGCCAACAGCGCGAGCGCCGCATTTCCACCGGACAGATGCTCACCCATGATGCCAGAGCCGACGATCACAGCCAGCAGGAACGCGGTACCGAGAAACTCGGCAAAGAGCAGCTGAGCGGTCTTCACTTGGAACCGATATCCCGGATGTGCTTCTGGATCGCGATGCGGTCCAGTTTATCCAGCGGCAGGCTGGTGAAGACCTCGATGCGGCGACGCAGCGCCATGAGCGTCTCGCGGAAAGCGCGGCGCTTGTCCTCGTCGCTCCCCTCCACCGCCGCCGGATCCGGCAGGCCCCAGTGGGCTGTCATGGGCTGGCCAGGCCAATACGGACAGGGTTCCGCCGCCGCCTGGTCGCAGACGGTGAACACGAAATCCATCTGCGGCGCGCCGGGGGCGGCGAACTCGTCCCAGCTCTTGCTGCGCAGGCCATCGGTGGGGAACTTGTTATGCGCCAAGGTCTCCAGCGTCCAGGGGTTCACGTCACCCTTGGGATGGCTGCCGGCGCTGAAGCCGCGGAAGCGGCCGTGGTTGAGGGCCGGCTGGTTCATGAGCGCTTCGCCGAATACGGAGCGCGCCGAGTTTCCCGTACAGAGGAACAGTACGTTGTAGACCTTCTCCCCCATGTCAACACCTACTGCGCTTGGCATAACTTTGTTGCACTTCAGACTCGCAGTCAGTCATGCACATAAAAGTGCACTCCCTCCTGCTCGCCTCGTGCGCCTCGTTCTGCCGGCGCTCGTGACGGTGTTGAGCAAGCTTACGATGAAGCCTTCCATGATTAGGCACCGGGTTGGGCGCAGCAGGCGCCGCCCTTCTCCAGCTTGGGCTTGCCGGGGCTCATCTGCACCTGCTCAGCACGCTCGGCCTCGCCGTAAGTGGTGCTGTCGCCGAAGGTGTAGAAGCTCTCCCAGGCGAGGCCCTGCGGGTCGGCGCTCCAGGTCTTGGAGGATTGGGAATAGCAGCAACGGGTGGCGGCCTGGTCCTGGGTGGCGACCTCCGCTGCCTTCAGGCGCTCCGCGATCTCCCCCAACTCCTCGCGGCTCTCGGCCTGGATGCCTAAGTGATCCAATCCCGGCTTCTTGCCACGGGTGGAGATGGCGAAGTTCACCCGCGGATCGTCCAACATCCACTTGGCGTAGTCGTCCTTCAGCACCGAGGGATCGGTGCCGAACAGCACGGAATAGAAGCGGATGGACTGCTTAAGGTCAGCGACGGCGACGTGTACGTGCAGGCGTTTCATGGGAAGACTCCTTCTTCGCGGTCCTAGTGGCGGGAGCACAGGAGACGCCGCAATCGGCGCCCTGGCAGCAATTCTCGGAGAGGTAGCCGATGAGGCCGTTCATGGCGCCGAAGTCGGCGGCCTGATACAGGGTGCGGCCCTCGCGGCGCTCGCTCACCAGGCCCGCGTGACGCAGGCCCGCGAGGTGGAAAGAGAGCGTGGCCGGGGCGAGGTCCAGGCGCTCGCCGATGGCCCCCACCGCCAGGCCCGCAGGCCCTGCCTGCACCAGCAGGCGGTAGATGGCGAGGCGGCTCTCGTGAGCCAGGGCTCCCAGGGCGCGGATGGCGGTATTCGATTCCATATTTCCAATATTATCGAACTATAGAGGGATGTCAAGCGGACCGCGACTTGGGCCTGGGCTTACTGGATGAGGGTCTTCACCATGAAACTGGAGGAACTGGGGCAGAGGCTGGAGAACTGTTCGGTGCCGGCGATGCCGGCCGGCGCTTCGTCGCGCGGGAGCTTGCGAAACCCAAGACCGGCAAAGAAGCCTTCCGCGGTGGTGGTGAGGAGATAGAGCTGACGCACGCCCTCTTCGCGGGCATGGGCCTCCACGGCGGCCACCAGTTCCTTGCCGAGTCCGGTGCCGCGATGGGCCTCGTCCACGGCCACGGAACGCAGCAGCCCGGCCTCGCCCAAGACTTCCAGGCCCGCGCAACCCACCAAGTGCTTGTCCAGGTGCGCCACGTGGAAATGCTCCAGCATCTCCGGCGTGAGATCTTCGGCCGCAAGGTCCGCGGCCTGCAGAAGCACCGCCAAGGCGACCTCATCATGGGCGGCGAAGGGCACGATGGCGGGCTTCATGGAATTGGTCCTCGAGGTGGATTCGACGGGTTGGCCGAAGCGGCCAACTCCCCCGCTTCGCTTCCTGCTACGCGGGCCGGCCTGGCCCGTGCTGTCCTGCACGGGCGTTCGCGGCTTCGCCGCTCACTCAGGCGCCCAGGATGGGGATGAACGTGCCGGCCGCCAGGATGCTGATGTCGGGGCGAGTCGTCTTGGGCTTGGCGCGACGGCGGGTCTTCTTGCCGCGCTTCTTGCCAGCCTTCTTCGTGGCCCGGGCTTTCTTCTTGGCCGGGCGCTTCTTGCGGGCCGCAGTCTTCTTCTTGCGGGAGGGTTTCTTCTTGGCGCGCTTCTTCTTGGCCATGGGATCCTCCGATCAGTCAACTTCAGTTATCGCCGCGCCATCCTTTAATTTCTACATATCTTTTGGTCGCGACGTCCCAATAGACAGTAAGTTTTTTATCCTTCGGTATCAG
>DASXYJ010000146.1:0-10204 GCA_036502565.1 Gammaproteobacteria bacterium | reverse complement strand
ACGACCGAAGCCGTTACCGAAGATGACATAAGCGACAAGGAGGAAGACCAGTCCGTAGGCGACGCCTGCGAACCAGTCGCTGGTCCAGAAGCCCTTTTTCACCCCTACCCCTGCCCCCTGAGAGGCTCGTTCAAGGACGGTCCATAGTACCTTGAATTTTCATGGAAATGGAAGGAAACCCGTCGGGAAAACAGGGGGCTAGGAAGGGGTGTTAACATGCATTTTTACCCACCTTTTCCGGCTCCATGAAGAAGACCAAGACCGTCTATGTCTGCGAGGCCTGCGGCGGCAAATCCCTGCGCTGGGCCGGGCAGTGTCCCGACTGCGACGCCTGGAACACCCTCACCGAGACCCAGGTCCTGGGTGGTCAAAAATCCGCCACCCTGGAGACCCCCGGGGGGCCGGCCCTCCTGCAAGGCCTGGAGAAGGCCCGCACCCAGGAGACCCCCCGTTTCCCCACCGGCCTGGACGAGCTGGACCGGGTGCTGGGCGGGGGCCTCGTCCCCGGATCCGTCACCCTCATCGGCGGCGACCCCGGCATCGGCAAATCCACCCTCCTGCTGCAGGCCACCGCCAGCCTGTCCCGGGTCCGGCCCACCCTCTATGTGAGTGGCGAGGAATCCTTGAGCCAGGTGGGCCTCCGGGCTCGGCGCCTGGAGCTGGCGGACGCCCCCGTGACCCTGGCCGCCGAGACCTGCGTGGAACGCATCCTCGAGGCCGCCCACCAGGCCAAGCCCGGCGTGCTGGTGATCGACTCCATCCAGACCATGTTCACCGCCAGCCTGCAGTCGGTGCCCGGTGCCGTGGCGCAGCTGCGCGAGAGCACCGCGCTCCTCACCCGTTACGCCAAGCAGAGCGGCACCGCGGTGCTGCTCGTCGGCCACGTCACCAAGGAAGGCGTCATCGCCGGTCCGCGCGTGCTCGAGCACATGGTGGATACGGTGCTGTACTTCGAGAACGACGCCGGCAGCCGTTACCGCATCATCCGTTCCGTCAAGAACCGCTTCGGCGCCGCCAACGAGCTCGGCGTGTTCGCCATGACCGAGACCGGCCTCAAAGAGGTCAAGAACCCGTCCGCCATCTTCCTCTCCCGCCACGGCGAACCCGTGTCCGGTTCCGCCGTCACCGTGATCCGCGAGGGCACGCGTCCCATGCTCATCGAGGTGCAGGCGCTGGTGGACGAGAGCCCCCTCGGCAACCCGCGCCGCGTCGCCGTGGGCATGGACCCGAACCGGCTCTCCATGCTGCTCGCCGTCATGCACCGTCACGGCGGCATCGCCATGTTCGGCCACGACGTGTTCGTGAACGTGGTGGGCGGCCTGCGGCTCAACGAGACCGCCGCGGATCTCGCGATCCTCTTGGCCGCGCTCTCCAGCTTCAAGGACAAGCCGCTGCCCGGCGAGCTCATCGTGTTCGGTGAAGTGGGCCTGGCGGGCGAGATCCGTCCGGTCTACAACGGCGAGGAGCGTCTGCGCGAGGCCTCGAAGCACGGCTTCAAGCGCGCCATCGTGCCGAAGGCCAACGCGCCCAAGAAAGGTTCGATTGAGGGACTGGAAGTCATCGGCGTCACGCGACTGGCAGAAGCCATCGCGTCTATATAGAGAGCTTTTTACCCTTCTCGGCAGAGAGGAACAGCCGCACCGTCTTCACGGTGTTGTCGCTGGTCTGCACGATCTCGAAGGAGTGGCCCGCCAGCTTGAACGCGGTGCCCGCCTGCGGGATCGCTTCCAGCTGTTCGAGGATCAATCCGTTCAGGGTCTTGGGTCCGTCGGTCGGCAGCTTGAGGTGCATGACCCGGTTCAGGCTGCGCAGGCTCGCGCTGCCGTTGATGAGGTAGCTGGTCTCGCTCTCCTTGTACACGTCCTTGTGCTGCGCTGCCGGGTCGGTGGTGAACTCGCCGACGATCTCCTCCAGGATGTCTTCCAGCGTCACCAGCCCCTGGATGTCGCCGTACTCGTCCACCACCAGGCCGATGCGCTTCGTGGCGTTCTGGAAGTTGAGCAGCTGCCTCTGCAGCGAGGTGCTCTCCGGCACGAACAGCGACTCGCGCAGGATCTCCCGGAACGCATCCTTGTCCGCGTCCTCCCGCGAGAGCAGGTGCAGGGCCTGGCGGGCATGCACGAAACCGATCACCTTGTCGATGCTGCCTTCGTACACCGGCATGCGGGTGTGCTGGCTGCTGCGCAGCTGGCGCGCGATGTCGTCCCATTCCTCGTCCATGTCGATGCCGGCGATCTCGTTGCGCGGCACCATGATGTCCTCGACCGTGATCTTCTCCAGGTCCAGGATGCTCAGCAGCATGCGCTGGTGGCGCTTGGGGATCAGCGCGCCGGCCTCGGTCACCACGCTGCGCAGCTCCTCGCTGCTCATGGACTGGTTCTCGGCCTGGTCGGCGCGGATGTTCATGATGCGCAGCACCATGCGGGTGAAGCTGTTCACCACCCATACCACCGGCCACAGCACCTTCAACAGCGGCCAATAGATGTAGGCCGCCGGGAAGCCCACGCGCTCCGGGTACAGCGCCGCCAGCGTCTTCGGCGTGATCTCCGAGAAGATCAGCAGCGCCAGTATCAGGATCAATCCCGCGATCGCCACCGCCCGGTCGCCGCCCATGCGCAGCGCGATCAGCGTGGTGAGGGAGGTGGCCGCTACGTTGGAGAGCGTGTCGCCGAGGCGCATCAGGCCGATCAGCCGGTCGGGGCGCTTCAGCAGCCGCTCCGCCAGCTGCGCGCCCTTGTGCCCGGCGCGCGCCAGGTGCCGCAACCGGTAGCGGTTCAGGCTCATGAGCGCGGTCTCGGTGCCGGCGAAGAACGCCGACAGCGCGAGGCACCCGCACACGATGCCGATCAGCCAGCTCAGGGAGACGTCGTTCATGGCGTGGTGGCCGGGCTCACCAATGCCGGCCGAGGATCAGCTCCAGCACCAGCTTGCTGCCGAAGTAGGCGAGCAGCAGCGAGGCGAAGCCGATCAGGGTCCAGCGCACCGCCAGGCGCCCGCGCCAGCCGAACTTCCAGCGCCCCCACAAGAGCACCGCGAACACCGCCCAGGCGAGGATCGAAAGCACCGCCTTGTGCACCAGGTGCTGGGACATGAAGTCCTGCACGAACAACAAGCCGGTGAGCAGCGAGAGCGTCAGCAGCACGAAGCCCGCGCTGATCAACTGGAACAGGAAGCGCTCCATCTCCTGCATCGGCGGCAGCGCGGCCAGCACGCCGCCGGCCTTGCCGGTGCGCAGGCGCCGCTCCTGCAGGTACAGCACCGCCGCCTGCAGCGCCGCCACGCCCAAGAGGCTGTAGGCGAGCATGGAAGTCGCGATGTGCATGTCCAGCGGCCAGCTCCTGTCGCTCATCAGCAGCACGTCGTGCTGGAACAGTGCCGCCGCCAGCAGGCTCAGGCCCGCGAGCGGGAACAGCACGATCCCCAGGTTCTCGAAGGCGGGTTTGAGGAACACCAGGAGCGCCATCAGCGCCATCAGCCAGCCCGCCAGGGCCAGCGCGTTGAAGTAGCCGAGATCCAGGCCGTGCGGCGCGGCCAAGAGGCCATAGAGCAGCACCGAGTGGATGAACACCGCCACCACCGCCGCGCACACCGTGAAGCTGCGGCCCTCGCGCAACAGCGCCGGGCCCCGGCCCAACAGGCGCCACAGCAGCCCCAGGGCCGCGAGCAGGTACAGGAAGAGGTCGAGTACGGCGATGCCGGTGAGTTGCATGGTTTGGGAGCTTGGTGCGGGGCGCAGCCCCGATGGCGGCGGAATCCATCATCGCACAGGGCAAAACTCCCGTGAAGGACCGCATATAGAGGCTGTGTTAAGCTTGCCGGGCGGAGGGGAACCGCTCTTTTTGGGCAGGGTAAGCGCGCAGATGGGCATCAGGATCCTGGGTTGTAGCGGAGGTATCGGCGCGGCATTGCGCACCACTTCGTTGCTCATCGACAACGAGACGCTCATCGACGCCGGCACCGGCATCGGTGACCTCACGCTGGACGAGATGCGCCACATCCGGCACGTCTTCTTCACCCATTCGCACCTCGATCACACCTGCGGCCTGCCGCTGCTGGTGGACACCATCTTCGATCACCTGAAGTCGCCGCTCACGGTCTACGGCCGCGCCGAGACCCTGGACGCGGTGCGCAAGAACATCTTCAACTGGGTCATGTGGCCGGACTTCGGCGAGCTGCCGGAGAAGCACAACCCGGTGATGGTCTACAAGCCGCTCCAGCCCGGAGACAAGGTCAGCCTCGGCGACCGCAGCTATCACATGGTCGAGGTGGACCACACCGTCCCCGGCGCCGGTTACATCCTCGAGCGCAAGGGCAGGGTCTTCGCCTTCACCGGCGATACCTACACCAACGACACCTTCTGGAAAGCCGTGAACGAGTACCCGCGCGTCGACGCGCTGATGATGGAAGCGGCCTTCGCCAACAGCAACCGCAAGCTCGCGGACATGGCCAAGCACTACTGCCCCGAGACCCTCGCCGCCGACCTCAAGAAGTTCAAGCACGACTGCCCGGTATACATAACGCACCTCAAGCCCGGCGGCGAAGACCAGATCTTCCAGGAGATCGAAGCCGCCAAGCTCAAGCACAAGGTCGTGCGCCTCCGAGGCGGAGAAGTGTTCGATTTATAATTGATTCCCTCAGTCTCCGGCCCCATCTCAGTCCCATGTTCAAGTCACTCACCGAACGCTTAAACAAGACGCTTGCCGCACTTCGCGGTACCGGTCGCCTGTCCGAACAGAACATCCGCGATGCCCTGCGCGACGTGCGCATGGCACTCTTGGAGGCGGACGTAGCCCTGCCGGTGGTGAAGGCCTTCACGGATTCCGCGCGGGAGCGGGCGCTCGGCACTGAAGTCACCGCCAGCCTCACGCCGGGCCAGGCCTTCGTCAAGATCGTCCATGAGGAGCTGCTCAAGGCCATCGGCCCCGGCGCGCCCCTCGAGCTCAACGCCACGCCGCCGGTAGTGATTTTGCTGGTCGGCCTGCAGGGCGCGGGCAAGACCACCAGCGCCGGCAAGCTCGCGCGTCACCTCAAGGACAAGCTCAAGAAGAACCCGCTCTTGGTCAGCACCGACGTGTACCGTCCCGCCGCCCGCGAGCAGTTGCAGCGCCTGGCGGGGCAGGTGGGCGTCACGTACTTCCCATCGACCAGCGACGATCCCCTGACCATCGCCAAGGCCGCGCTCGCGGAAGCCCGCACCCGTTTCCACGACGTGCTCATCGTGGACACCGCCGGCCGCCTGCACGTGGACCAGGAACTGATGCAGGAAGTGCAGAAGCTCCACGCCGAGCTGCAACCGAAAGAGACGCTGTTCGTCCTGGACGCCATGGCAGGCCAGGACGCCGCCAATGCCGCCGCCGAGTTCGGCAAGGCCCTGCCGCTCACCGGCGTCATCCTCACCAAGGCCGACGGCGACGCCCGCGGCGGCGCCGCGCTCTCGGTGCGTCACATCACCGGCGTGCCCATCAAGTTCCTCGGTGTAGGCGAAGACGTATCGGCCCTGGAAGTGTTCCAGCCGGACCGCATCGTCGGTCGCATCCTCGGCATGGGCGACGTGCTGGCCCTCGTGGAAGAGGCCCAGCAGAAGATCGACCATGAGAAGAGCGCGGCCTTGGCCGACAAGCTCAAGAAGGGCAAGCGCTTCGACCTCACGGATTACCGCGCGCAGCTCGCCCAGGTCCTGTCCATGGGCGGCATGGGCGCCATGCTCGACAAGCTCCCTGGCGGCGCCGCCATGGCCGGCAAGGTGAACCCCCAGTTCGGCGACAAGGAACTGAAACGCCAGATCGCCATCATCGACTCCATGACCGCCCGCGAGCGGGCCAAGCCCGACCTCCTGAACGGCTCCCGCCGCCGGCGCATCGCCGCCGGTTCCGGCACCCAGGTCCAGGAAGTGAACCGCCTCATCAAGCAGTACGACCAGCTGGCGGACATGATGAAGAAGATGGCAGGAGGGGGCATGGCCAAGATGATGCGCGCCATGAAGGGCAAGTTTCCTAGTGGGGGAGGCCGCCCTTTCTAGATTTGAGAGCCTGCGCCGGTGGCGGGCGAGGCGGGGAGCCTTTGCGACATGGCTCGCCGCATGCGGCGAAGGGCGGCCAGGATGGACGCCCTGGGCCGTGAGCGGAGCAGGACAGCGCAGCGAGAGGGGGCCCGCCCTGTGCTGCCGGCGTCGCAGGATGCGAAGCCGGGCAGTTGGGCCGCCCCGGCCCAAGCAGCCGGTTTTCCGGCCTTTTTCGGCCTTCCCGGCCCATTTCCGACCCCTAAAACACTCCTAAGCCCTTCACTTTTCTCCAGATTTCCGTAAAATACCCTGCTCTTTTACCGGCGGGCAGCCTCCCAAAAGGCGGCCCGTGTTTTTTAGAGGATCCGATTTACATGGTGACTATCCGTCTGAGCCGTGGCGGCGCCAAGAAGCGCCCCTTCTATCACCTGGTCGCGACCGACAAGCGCAGCTCGCGCGACGGCCGTTACATCGAGCGTCTGGGTTTCTACAACCCGCTCGCCGCCAAGCATGAAGAGACCCTGCGCGTCGACGCCGAGCGCGTGAAGCACTGGATCTCCAACGGCGCGCAGCCTTCCGAGCGCGTGCAGTACCTGCTCAAGGAGCACAAGGTCGCCCTGTAAGCCATGGGCGGTGAGCGCAAGCGCATCGTCATCGGCAAGGTCGGCAGCCCGTTCGGCGTCAAGGGTTGGATCAAGCTCCTCTCCTGGATCGAACCGCGCGAAGAGATAGCGGATTACTCCCCCTGGCAGATCAGGCAGGGAGAGGGGTGGAAGGATTGGAAGGTCGCCGAGTTCCGGCCTCACGGCAAGGGACTCGCCGCCAGGCTCGTCGGGCTCGACGACCGCGACCAGGCCGCCGCGCTATTAGGCGCCGACATCGCGGTGTGGCGCGACCAGCTGGGCGAACCTGAGCCCGGCCAGTATTACTGGGCAGACCTCGTCGGACTCGAGGTCCGCCACGCCGAAGGGCAGAGCTTCGGCAAGGTGGATGGATTGATGGCCACCGGCGCGAACGACGTGCTGGTGGTGAAGGGAGAACGGGAACGCCTCATCCCGTTCGTCCAGGGCCAGGTGATCAAGGGTGTCCACCTCGACGCCGGGATCATCACGGTGGACTGGGATCCGGATTTCTAAGAGGCCGTTGTGCATATAGAAGTCGTGACCCTGTTCCCGGAGAGCGTCCAGACGCTGCTCCAGTTCGGAGTCACCGGACGCGCGGTGGAGCGCGGTCTGCTGCAGGTAGGGACATCCAACCCGCGCGACCATGCCACCGACAAGCACAAGACGGTGGACGACCGGCCCTACGGCGGCGGCCCCGGGATGGTGATGAAGGTCGAGACCCTGCGCGCGGCGATACACGCGGCGCGGGAGAAGGCCGGCACCGGCGCCAAGGTCATCTATCTGAGCCCCCAGGGCCGGAAGCTGGACCAGGCGGCGGTGAGGGAATTGATGAAGCAGCCCGCGCTGGTATTGGTGGCGGGCCGGTACGAAGGGGTCGATGAGCGGCTCCTCGAGACCGAGGTGGACGAGGAATGGTCCATCGGCGATTACGTGCTCTCCGGCGGTGAGCTGCCGGCACTGGTGATGATCGACGCGCTGGCGCGTCTCATCCCGGGGGCCCTCAACGATGGGGAGTCGGCGGCCCAGGACTCGTTCGAGAACGGGTTGCTGGATTGCCCGCACTACACCCGGCCGGAGGTGCTGGACGGGATGCAGGTGCCGGAGGTGTTGCTCTCCGGTGACCACGCGGCGATACGCCGCTGGCGCATGAAGCAGATGCTGGGACGGACGTGGCAGAGGCGTCCGGACCTGTTGCAAGGTTTGGAATTGAGCGCGGAACAGAAGAAGTTGCTAGAGGACTTCATCCGCGAACAGAGTGAGAAAGCTTAATTTTTTAGAAGGTAGTGCAGTCATGAACAAGATGATCCAGGCGGTCGAAGAAGCGCAGTTGAAGAAAGTCCCGGCCTTCGAGCCCGGCGACACCGTGATCGTGCAGGTCAAGGTGAAGGACGGCGAGCGCGAGCGCCTGCAGGCCTTCGAAGGCCTGGTCATCGCCATGAAGAACCGCGGCCTGAACTCCTCGTTCACCGTGCGCAAGATCTCCCACGGCGAGGGTGTGGAACGTACCTTCCAGACCCACAGCCCCGTGATCGGCGGCATCGAAGTGAAGCGCAGGGGCGACGTGCGCCGCGCCAAGCTGTACTACCTGCGCGACCTCGCCGGCAAGGCGGCTCGCATCCGCGAGAAGGTCTGAGCCATCCGCTGCTGATAGACTTAACGGGCACCTTCGGGTGCCCGTTTCATTTGGGGGAACCGTGTCTGGATTGAGCCGCATCGCGCTCTGCTGCCTGCTCGCTGTCTGGGCGAGTGGCGCGTCCGCGGCCCCGTCCAAGGCCACCAAGAAATCCCACGCCAAGACCCCTGCGGCCGTCACCGCTGCCGCCCCCGCCGCCGGCACCAAGCCCGCTCCGGCGCCCGCCACGGCTGTTCCGCCGAAACCCGTTACTGCTGTCGCGCCCACCGCCGCCACCGTCACGGCTCCCGCCGCTGCCTCGGCGCCGAAGCCGGACGCGGACCTCGCCATGGTCGGCGGCATGGCTTCCGCCGGCGCGCCGCGCGTCGCGCTGGAGATCATGGACCGGGACCAGCCCGACGCCGCCAAGGACCTGGCGGGCTGGATGAGCTGGGAGCGGGAACGCATCTATATCTATCAGTCCAACCACGCCTGGAAAGCGGTCATCGATCGCACCGCCAGGCTCCCCGCCGAGGCCACGCCGGACTTCCGCCGCTGGGAAGCCATGCAGGCGGCGGACGCCTGGCTGCATCTCGGCGATGGCGCCAAGGCCTTGGGCCTGTTGCAGCCGCTGGTGTGGGACGCGAAGGCACCGCCGGACGACGCCACCCTCGCCACGCTGCGCCGCCTCATCATCCAGGCCTACACCAGCATGGGGAAGCTGGACGATGCCCAGGCCGCGGTCATCCGTTACCGGCAGGACTATCCGAAGGACGCCGGTGACTGGCCGCTCGTCGAAGCGCGCCTCTATCTCAAGACCGACCAGCCGCAATCCGCCCTCGAGGTGCTGCAAGACCTGAAGGGCGAGGAGGCGGACATGCTCACGCTGCTGGCCTCGCTGCGCGCCGGCGGCACCTCGCCCGGCGATGCCTTAGGGCAAGCCGTGCACATCGGCAGCGACAGCAGCGCCTCAGCCCAGAAGCAGGTGCGCGCCTGGCTCATCGCCGCGGAAGCGGCGGACGACCTGCACAATCCCGTGGCCCGCATCCAGGCGCTGCAGGACGCCCTCGGCCTCCAGCCGGTGCTCATCGAGCAGGACGACGTGTTCACCCTCACGCCGGACATGCTCTGGGATGCCTACGAGAGTTACGGCGAAGACCTCGGCAACCAGCTGCAACTCGTCATCGGCGATGACCAGGCCTGGTTCGTGGCGGCGTCGAACGCCTACGACAGCAAGCCCGTGGACGCGCTCGCCCTGTTCACGGTGGTCGCGTACGAAGCGGGCGACCCCAAGCAAGCCGCCGTCGCCCACGGCCAGTTAGCCGAGCTCCTGCAGAAGCAGCGTTACGGCGACGTGGTGCTGCGGCACCTATACCTGGATTCCTCCCGCTTCAAGGGCCCCAAGACCATCCCCGCCGAAGTGCGCTACGTGCTGGTGGACGATGTCCTGGAGCTGCCGGATATCCCACTGGCCTCGCAGCTGATGCAGGGCCTCGACTCACCGCCGCCGTCGGAACCCAACACCAAGGCCCCGGATGCCGCCGCCGCCGATGCGGCCTGGCAGCTCAAGCGCGCCCATGTGTTCATCCTCGGCGGCGACCCGGAGCAGGGCGTCGCGGCGCTGAAGAAGCTGATCGAGAGTAAGGCGCCAGTCGATACGGACGATGTGCTTCAGGAGATCTTCGATCTCCAGACCCTGCACCGGGACAAGGAAGCCATCCCGCTGTTCGAAGCGCTCCTGAAGACCGAGCTGCAGCCGGAGCAGCGCCGCCAGATGCTCTACTGGGAAGCGGACTCGGAGAAGGCCGTGGGTGACTACCAGAAGGCCGCCGAGCTCTACCTGCGCTCCGCCATGTTCCCGGGTCCCTTCACCATGGACCCCTGGGCCCAGACCGCCCGCTCCCAGGCCGCGCAGATGCTGGCCCGCGCCGGCTATCTCGATGACGCCCGCAACCTATATGACGGTCT
>DASXYJ010000145.1:0-2475 GCA_036502565.1 Gammaproteobacteria bacterium | reverse complement strand
CGCCACCTTGACGCTGACCTTCTCCTGCTCCAGGGACTCGGTGGTGCGCTGGCCGTAGAGGCCGTGCAGGTCCGCGGCCAGGGCATCGCGATGGATGCCGTTGGGGAAGGCCTGACCTTTCTCGCGCAGCTTCGCCAGCTTCTCCTTGCGAAGCTGGATGATGCTATTCACATCTGGCTGCTGCTGCTCGTCAAGCTTATCAGTCATTTCATTCCCCGGTGATTCTTATAGGCCTTGCTTGAGCGAGGCTTCGATGAAAGGGTCGAGGGCCCCGTCCAAGACCTTCTGCGGGTCGCCGGTCTCGTAGTCGGTGCGCAGGTCCTTGATGCGGGACTGGTCCAGCACGTAGGAACGGATCTGGCTGCCCCAGCCGATGTCGGACTTGCTGTCCTCCAGCTTCTGCTGCTCCTCGCGGCGCTTCTGCATCTCCATCTCGTACATCTTGGCCTTCAGCATCTTCATGGCGGTGGCGCGGTTCTTGTGCTGGGAGCGCTCGCTCTGGCAGGCCACCACGATGCCGGTGGGGATGTGGGTGATGCGGATGGCGGAGTCGGTCTTGTTCACGTGCTGGCCGCCGGCGCCCTGGGAGCGGTAGGTGTCCACACGCAGGTCCGCCGGGTTGATGTCGATCTCGATCTCGTCGTCCACTTCGGGTGAGACGAACACCGCCGTGAAGGAGGTGTGGCGGCGGGCGTTGGAGTCGAAGGGCGACTTGCGCACCAAACGATGCACACCGGTCTCGGTGCGCAGCCAGCCGTAGGCATAGGGGCCTTCGTAGCGGATGGTGGCGCTCTTGATGCCCGCCACTTCACCGGCGGAGGCTTCCACGAGCTCGGTCTTGAAGCCGCGGCGCTCACCCCAGCGCAGGTACATGCGCAGCAGCATCTCCGCCCAGTCCTGGGCCTCGGTGCCGCCGGAGCCGGCCTGGATATCGAGGAAGGCGTTGTGGGAATCCATCTCGCCGGAGAACATGCGGCGGAACTCCATGTCCGCCACCTGCTGTTCCATGCGTTCCACGTCGGCGGTCACGTCAGCGACGCCGGATTCGTCGCCCTCTTCCGCCAGCATCTCCAGCAGTTCACTGGAATCGTTCAGGCCGCTGCCGAGCTTGTCCAACAGCGTGACCACCTCATGCAGGCGCGCCCGTTCGCGGCCCAGTTCCTGGGCGCGTTCCGGCTTGTCCCAGACCTTGGGATTCTCAAGCTCGCGGTCTACTTCCTGGAGGCGTTCGCGCTTGGAGTCGTATTCAAAGATACCCCCTCAGGGCGTTGGCACGCCCTTGGAGGTCAGCGATCTTAGTGCGGATGGGATTGATTTCCATGACGTATTTTAACAGACGTCACAGGGGTTCTAGGTACTCCACCAGCAACTGGAGCTTCCTTTCACCCCGGTATTCGTTCACGTCCGGCTTGAAGGCGACGCGCACCCGCTTACAGGCGGCCGGGATGTGCTCGCCAGTGGTACCGAAGGCGATGCCCTCGCAACGCAGGCCGCTGCCTTCCTCCAACACCAGTTTCAGGTGCCCAGTGCCCACCACGCGCCGATCCAGGAGCCGGAACTCGCCATCGAAGACCGGTTCCGGGAAGGCCTGGCCCCAGGGCCCGCTGGAGCGCAGCAACTCCGCCGTCTCCAGGGTGAAATCCGCCGCCGGGAGTTCCCCGTCGGACATGAGCACTCCTTCCAGGTCCGCCGGGGTGAGCCAGCGCCGGGCTTCCTCCTCGAAGGCGGCCCGGAAGGCCTCGAAGCGCCCCGCTTCCAGGGTGAGCCCCGCCGCCATAGCATGGCCGCCGAACTTGGCGATGAGGCCGGGATTGCGGGTGGAGATGGCCTCCAAGGCGTCTCTTATATGCATGCCCTTCACGGAGCGGGCCGAGCCTTTATAGCTACCGTCGTCGGCCCGGGCGAAGGCGATCACCGGCCGGTGCACCTTGTCCTTCACCTTGGAGGCCACGAGGCCCACCACGCCCTGGTGCCAGTCTTCGTTGAAGAGGCTGAGAGCCATGGGCAGTGCCGGATCATCGGCGCTGAAATCCAGATGCGCGAGCACCGCCATAGCTTCCTGCTGCATCCTGGCTTCTATGTCCCGGCGTTCGTGGTTGAGCTCGTCCAGCCGCGCCGCCAGTTGCAAGGCTTTGGATTCATCATCCGTGAGCAGGCATTCGATGCCTAAGGACATGTCCGTGAGCCGGCCCGCGGCGTTGAGGCGCGGCCCCACCGCGAAGCCCATATCGGAAGCGTTGGTGCGGCGCAGGTCCCGCTTGCCCACCTGCATCAGCGCCTTGATGCCGGGGATGCAGCGCCCGGCGCGGATTCGGCGCAGGCCTTCCGTCACCAGCACCCGGTTGTTGTGATCCAGGCTCACCATGTCCGCCACGGTACCCAGGGCCACCAGGTCCAGGTGTTCCGCCAGGTTGGGAGCCGCGACGCCCGCCTTGGTGAACCAGCCGCTGTCGTGCAGATGCGCCCGCAGGGCCG
>DASXYJ010000144.1:0-3667 GCA_036502565.1 Gammaproteobacteria bacterium | reverse complement strand
TCTCGCCTAAGCACTCCAGCATCAGGTGCTCCGTCTGCATCACGTCGCGGGTCTTGGTGAGCAGCGCTTCGTAGGCCGCCTTGATCCCCGGCGGCCGGTCGATGGAGAGCTGCTCGCGGATGGCGATGTGCATCCCCATGTGCAGGAAGGGGTTGGTCTCGCCGCCTTCCGGCGACCAGTCCTTGTCCAGGACCTCGATGCCCCGATCCAGCAGCGCATGATATTCAGGATGCATCCGGATCACGTCGCCGATGAGGCTCTCCAGCGCCGTCATGGGCACGCCGGCCTGCAGCTTCTTCCACACGTCGAAGAAAGTCTGGCGGGTATCGCTGCGGCTCTCGCCGTGGATGCTCATGGGCGCTTCGCCTTCTTCTTCGCCGGCCTCTTGCCCAACGCCAACGGGACCTTGGGTTCCGGCTTGGTCTTGTGCTTGTACTCGCAGAGATCGCGGATCACGCAATCCGGGCAGCGGGGCTTACGCGCCAGGCATACATAGCGCCCGTGCAGGATCAGCCAGTGATGGGCGTCCAACTTGAACTCGTCCGGGGTGGTCTGCACCAGCTGGTCTTCCACTTGGCGTTCGTTCTTACCGGGGGCGAGGCCCGTGCGGTTGCCGACCCGGAAGATGTGGGTGTCCACGGCGATGGTGGGCTCGCCGAAAGCGGTATTCAGCACCACGTTGGCGGTCTTGCGGCCCACCCCCGGCAGCGCTTCCAGTTCCTCGCGGGTACGCGGCACCTCGCCGCCGTGCTTCTCCAACAGCAGGCGCGCCGCGGCCACCACGTTCCTGGCCTTGGTGTTGAAGAGGCCGATGGTCTTGATGTAATCCTTCAGCCCGGCCTCGCCCAGGGCCAGGATGGCTGAAGGTGTATTCGCCATCGGGAACAGCTTGGCGGTGGCCAGGTTCACGCTCTTGTCCGTAGCCTGGGCCGAGAGGGATACCGCCACCAGAAGTTCGTAAGGCGTGTGATAGCGAAGCTCGGTGGTGGGCTTCGGGTTGGAAGCCTTGAGCAGCTCGAAGATCTTGCGGCGTTTCGCTGGAGTCATGTCAGTGCTGCTTCTGTCCACGCTGGGCCCGCACCCGGGCCAGGGCCGCGGCGATCTCCGCCTGATGCTGGGCTTTCTTGTCCGCGGTGGGAGCGGCTTCGCGCTGCTGCTGGTCCTGCCGGCGACGCGTGAACTGCCGATAGCGTTCCCGCAACGCCATGGCGCGGTCCGCGCCGGCCATGGGGAAATGCCAGCCTTCGAGGCCTTCGGTCACGCCTTCGGCGGGTTCCAGCACGATGCAGTCCACGGGGCAGGGCGGCAGGCACAGGCCGCAGCCGGTGCAGAGCGCCTCGATGACCGTGTGCATCTGCTTCTGGGCGCCGGTGATGGCATCCACCGGGCAGGCCTGGATGCACTTGGTGCAGCCGATACAGAGAGGTTCTTCGATGACCGCCACGGTGCCGGGCGTGAAAGTCCCGACGACAGGGTCCAATGACTTGGCCGGTCTATGCAGGAGCGATGCCAGTGTGGCGATGGTCTCGTCGCCACCCGGCGGGCAGCGGTCTATGCCGGTCTCCTGCCTGGAGAGGGCCGTCGCATAGGCGCGGCAGTCGGGGAAACCGCAGCGCTGACACTGCGTCTGAGGCAGCACCGAATCAATTTGTTCTATTGATGCATTCATAGAGAGGAAAGAATGCACTCCTGAAACGAGGGATTTTTGGCTCAGGCTAGGCGCACGTGACCGAGGACCCCGGAGCGTACTCCCAGTGTACGTGAGGAGTCCGAGGTCGCGCGCAACGACGCCTGAGACGAAAAGACCCGTTTCAGGAGTTACTTCACGCGCATGCCGGGCAGCGCACCCGCATGCGGCTCAAGCACCCACAGGTCCTTACCGCCCGGACCGGCAGCCAGCACCATGCCCTCGGACATGCCGAACTTCATCTTGCGCGGCGCCAGGTTCGCCACCATCACCGTGAGCTTGCCTTCCAGCTGCTCCGGCGCATAGGCGCTCTTGATGCCGGCGAACACGTTGCGCGGCTTGGCCTCGCCGATGTCCAGGGTCAGGCGCAGCAGCTTGTCCGCGCCTTCCACGTGCTCGGCCTTCACGATGCGGGCGATGCGCAGGTCCAGCTTGGCGAAGTCGTCGTAGCTGATCTCGGCGGCGATAGGGTCCAGGCCCGAGGCAGCCTTGTCGCCGCTCTTCTCGCCGCTCAGGTTTTCCTTCGATGCTTCCACCATGGCCTCCAGGCGGGTCTTGTCCACGCGCGACATCATGGCCGCGAAGCTGTTGATCTTGTGGTCCAGGAGCGGGGCATCCAGGTCCTTCCAGGTGAGCGGCGCCACGCCGAGGAAGGCCTCGGTCTTCACTGCCAGCTCCGGCAGCACCGGCTTCAGGTACACCATCATCACCCGGAACAGGTTGATGCCAAGGCTGCAGATCTGCTGCACCTCCGCCGGCACCGGCTGCTGTTTGGCCAGCGACCAGGGCTTCTTGGCGTCGATGTACTCGTTCACCCGGTCGGCGATCTCCATCACCTCGCGGATGGCGCGGGAGTACTCGCGGTTCTCGTAGGCCGCGGCGATGCTGTCCTTGGCGGCCACGGCCTTCTTGTAGAGCTCGTCGTCCGCCATGTGCTTGGCGAGCTTGCCGTCGTAGTGGCTGCTGATGAAGCCGGCGCAGCGGCTGGCGATGTTGACCAGCTTGCCCACCAGGTCTGAGTTCACCCGCTGCAGGAAGTCATCGAGGTTGAGGTCGATGTCGTCGATGCCGGGGCCGAGCTTGGCGGCGAAGTAGTAGCGCAGGTACTCGGGGTCGAGGCCGGCATCCAGGTAGGTACGGGCCTTGATGAAGGTACCGCGGGACTTGGACATCTTCTGGCCGTTCACCGTCAGGAAGCCGTGGGCGTACACCGCCGAGGGCGTGCGGAAGCCCGCACCCGCCAGCATCGCCGGCCAGAACAGCGAGTGGAAGTAGATGATGTCCTTGCCGATGAAGTGGTAGACCTCGGCGTGGCTATCCTTGCCCCAGAAGTCGTCGAACTTCAGGTCCTTGCGCCTGGCGCAGAGGTTCTTGAAGCTCGCCATGTAGCCGATGGGCGCATCCAGCCACACGTAGAAGTACTTGCCCGGCGCGTCCGGGATCTCGAAGCCGAAGTAGGGGGCGTCGCGGGAGATGTCCCAATCCTGCAGGCCGGCGGCGAACCACTCGTCCAGCTTGCGGGTCACCGCCTCGTGCAGGTGCCCCGGTGCGCGGGTCCAGTCCCGCAGCAGCTTCTCGAAATCGCCCAGCTTGAAGAAGTAGTGCTCCGACTTCCGTTCCACCGGCCGCGTGCCGGAGATCACCGACACCGGGTGCTTCAGGTCCGAGGGGGTGTAGGTGGCACCGCAGTTCTCGCAGGAGTCGCCGTACTGGTCCGCGGTGCCGCAGCGCGGGCACTCGCCCTTGATGAAGCGGTCCGGCAGGAACATGTTGGCCTGCTCGTCGTACATCTGCTGGATGGTGCGCACGTCGATGTGGCTGGGCTTGGCGTCCCGCAGGTTCTTGTAGATGAGGCTCGCCAGCTCCCGGTTCTCGTCGGAATGGGTGCTGTGGTAGTTCTCGAAGTGGATGTGGAAATCCTTGAAGTCCCGCTGGTGCTCCACGCCCACGCCCTTGATGAGCTCCTCCGGCTTGATGCCC
>DASXYJ010000143.1:0-2447 GCA_036502565.1 Gammaproteobacteria bacterium | reverse complement strand
CGCGGACTTCACCACCTGGGGCAGGAACATCTTCCCGGTGCCGAAGAGTTCGCCCACCACGTCCATGCCGGCCATCAGCGGACCTTCGATCACGTCCAGGGGCTTCACCGCCGCGAGCCGCGCTTCCTCGGTATCCGTCTCGATGTAGTCGGCGATGCCCTGCACCAGGGCATGCTTCAGGCGCTCCTGCACCGGCCACTGCCGCCAGGCCAGGTCCTGCACCTGCTTCGCGCCGTCCTGGCTGAGCGTGACGGCGAAAGTCATCAGCCGTTCGGTGGCATCGGGCCGGCGGTCCAGGAGCACGTCCTCGACATGCTCCAGAAGGTCCTTGGGTATCTCCTCGTACACCGCGAGTTGCCCCGCGTTGACGATACCCATGTCCATGCCGGCCTGGATAGCGTGATAGAGGAAGGCCGCATGCATGGCCTCGCGCACCTTGTCGTTGCCGCGGAAGGCGAAGGACACGTTGCTGACGCCGCCGCTGATGAGCACTCCCGGCAGGCGGCGCTTGATCTCCTTCACGGCGGCGATGTAATCCACCGCATAGTGGGCGTGGGCCTCGATGCCGGTGCCCACGGCGAAGATGTTGGGGTCGAAGATGATATCTTGATCGTCGAAACCGAGCTTCTGCGTGAGCAGCTTGTGGGCGCGCTCGCACACCGCCACGCGCTTGTCCAGGGTGTCGGCCTGGCCCTGCTCATCGAAAGCCATCACCACCACGGCCGCGCCATAGCGGCGCGCCAGCTTGGCCTGCTGCAGGAAGGCCTCTTCGCCTTCCTTGAGGCTGATGGAGTTGACGACGCACTTGCCCTGCACGCACTTCAGGCCCGCCTCGATGATCTCCCAGCGGGAGGAATCGAGCATCACCGGCACCCGCGCGATATCCGGCTCTGCGGCCAGGAGCGAGAGGAAACGCACCATGGCGGCCTTGCCGTCCAGCAGGCCCTCGTCCATGTTGATGTCCACCACCTGGGCACCGTTCTGCACCTGTTCCCGCGCCACTTCCAGGGCGGTGGGATAGTCGCCGGCCAGCACCAGCTTCTTGAACTTGGCGGAGCCGGTGACGTTGGTGCGTTCACCTACGTTCACGAACAGGCTGCCGGGCAGGATGTTGCAGGCCTCCAGGCCCGCGAGACGGCAACCGGCACCCACCCCATGACGGGTGCGCGGCT
The DNA here is from genome assembly GCA_036502565.1 of Gammaproteobacteria bacterium. Classification (GTDB taxonomy): domain Bacteria; phylum Pseudomonadota; class Gammaproteobacteria; order Natronospirales; family REEB76; genus DASUBN01. Next base: position 1,275 of record DASXYJ010000143.1, on the reverse strand, counting down.
TCTTGCCGGTGACCGAAGCCTTGATGGCACGGATGTGCTCCGGCGTGCTGCCACAGCAACCGCCCACGATGTCCACGCTGCCCTCGCCTGCCCAGCCGCCGAGATGGCCGGCCATGTGCGCCGGCGTCTCGTCGTAGCCGCCGAAGGCATTGGGCAGGCCTGCATTGGGATGGGCGCTCACGTAGCAATCGGCGAGACGCGACAGCTCTTCCACATACGGGCGCAACTGATCGGCGCCCAGGGCACAGTTGAGACCGATGCTGAAGGGCCGCACATGGCGCACCGAGTTCCAGAAGGCTTCCACGGTCTGGCCCGAGAGCGTGCGACCTGAGAGATCCGTGATGGTGGCGGAGATCATCACCGGCACGCGCCGGCCGGCACGCTCGAAATGCTCCTCGATCGCGACCAGCGCCGCCTTGCAATTCAGGGTGTCGAAGATGGTCTCGACCATGAGCAGATCGGCGCCGCCATCCAGCAGACCGCGTACCGCATCCGCGTAGGCGGACTTCAGCTCATCGAAGCTGACATTGCGGAAGCCCGGGTCCTCGACCTTGGGAGAGATGGACGCGGTACGGTTGGTGGGACCGAGTATACCCGCCACGAAACGCGGGCTGCCGGTCGCCGCCTGCACCGCATCCGCCTCGCGGCGGGCGATACGGGCACCCTCCAGGTTCAACTCATAGGCCAGGGACTCGGTGCCGTAGTCCGCCTGGGAGATGCTGGTGGAATTGAAGGTGTTGGTCTCGAGGATGTCGGCGCCGGCTTCGAGATAGGCACGGTGGATGGCGGCGATGACGTCGGGCCGCGTGAGCGTGAGCAGGTCATTATTGCCCTGAAGATCCTTGGGGTGCGCCTTGAAACGCTCACCGCGGAAGTCCGGCTCTTCCAGCTTGTAGGACTGGATCATGGTGCCCATGGCGCCGTCCAGCACCAGCACCCGCTCGCTCAACAACCGTTCCAGTTCGCTACGACAGTCCATGGCTCAGGTGCCGGTGGCCGCCACCGGCACGGGCGCCGGGCGGATGCCCAGCAAACGGCAGATGGCACGCGCCAGCTCGGGACGGTTCAGGGTGTAGAAATGGAACTCCTGCACGCCCTCTTCCTGCAGCATCCGGCATTGCTCGCCCGCCACGTGCGCGGCCACCAGCTTGCGGGTCTCCGGATCGTCGTCGATACCCTCGAAGAAGTCGGTCAGCCAGCGTGGCACGCTGGCGCCGCAGCGGGCGCTGAACTTCTTCACCTGTTCGTAGTTGGTCACCGGCAGGATGCCCGGGA
>DASXYJ010000142.1:0-23160 GCA_036502565.1 Gammaproteobacteria bacterium | reverse complement strand
AAGAGTGTGTTCACAAGTCGTAGTCCATGATCAGGGGCGCGTGGTCGGAGAAGCGCTGGTCCTTGTAGATGACCGCCTTCTTCACCTTGTCGCCGAGACCCGGTGAGACCACCTGGTAGTCGATGCGCCAGCCCACGTTCTTGGCCCAGGCCTGGCCGCGGTTGGACCACCAGGTGTACTGCTCGTCGCGCTGATCCACCACGCGGAAGGCGTCCACGTAACCCGCCGGGCCGAACAGCTCATCCAGCCAGGCGCGCTCGTGAGGCAGGCAGCCGGAGTTCTTCTGGTTGCTCTTCCAGTTCTTGATGTCCTTCTCGGTGTGCACGATGTTCCAGTCGGCACACAGGATGTATTCGCGTTTCTTCTTGCGCAACGACTTCAGGTACGGCATGAAGGCCTTGAGGAAGCGGTCCTTGGACGCCTGGCGCTCCGGACCGGCGGAACCGGAAGGCAGATAGAGGGAGACCACCGAGAGCTTGCCGAACTGCGCCTCGAGATAGCGGCCTTCATCATCGAATTCCTTGACTCCGAAGCCCCTGATGACCTTGTCCGGTTCCTGGCGCGCGTAGAGCGCGGTGCCGGCGTAGCCCTTCTTCTTGGCGTCGAAGTAGAAGCAGTGGTGGCCGTCGGGCCGGAACATGGGATCGGTGAGCTGGTCTTCCTGGGCCTTGGTCTCCTGCAGGCAGACCACGTCGGCTTTCTGCTTGCGCAGCCAGTCGAACACGCCCTTGCGGGACGCGGAACGGACGCCGTTGACGTTCAGGGTGATGATGCGCATGCGCTATCATAACCACGAATTTCCCCGTTACGGATGTCCCCATGAAGGATTACCAGCGCAAGTTCCTGGAATTCGCCCTGGCGCGCCAAGTGCTGCGCTTCGGCGAGTTCACCCTCAAGTCGGGGCGCAAGAGCCCCTACTTCTTCAACGCCGGCCTGTTCAACAACGGCGCGTCGCTGGCCGCCATCGGCAGGAGCTACGCCCAGGCGGTGGTGGATTCCGGCATCAGATTCGACATGCTGTTCGGCCCCGCCTACAAGGGCATCCCCCTCGCGACGGTGACGGCAGCAGCATTGGCAGAACATCACAGCCGCGACCTCCCCTATTGCTTCAACCGCAAGGAAGCCAAGGACCACGGCGAAGGCGGCAACCTCGTCGGTGCGCCGCTCAAGGGCCGGGTGCTGATCGTGGACGACGTGATCACCGCCGGCACTGCGGTGCGGGAAGCGGTGTCCATCATCCGCGCCGCGGGGGCGGAGCCGGTGGGTCTGGTCATCGCATTGGACCGCCAGGAGCGGGGCCAGGGCACGCTCTCGGCGGTGAAGGAAGTGGAACAGGAGCACGGGATGCAGGTGGCGGCCATCGTGCGCCTCGCCGAGCTCCGGGATTGGGTCGCGTCGCAGCCGGAGCTGAAAGCGTCGCTGGCTGCCATCGACTCCTACCGGGAACAGTACGGCGCCTAGGCTATAATCCTGCCCCATCCCTTCCCAGCCGCAATCCATGGTGCTGCCATGAATACCCGCAAACTCGCCTTGCTCGTCGCCGCCGTCTCCCTGGTGTTCGCCGCCGGCGCCCTCGCGGCCGCCACCACCACCGGCAAGACCAAGATGTACCGGTGGGTGGACAAGGACGGCGTGGTGCACTACGGCAGCACCATCCCCCCGGAATACTCCGCCCAGGAGAGCGAGCAGCTCGACGCCACCGGCGCGGTGGTGAAGGTGCAGTCGGCGCAGAAGACCCCGGCGCAGATCGCCGCCGAAGCCAAGGGCCAGCAACAGGCCAAGGTGGACGCCGAGGCGGCCACCGTGCAGAAGGCCCACGACAAGGTGCTGCAGGACACCTACACCTCGGTGGGTGACATCGAGCGCGACCGCGACAGTAAGCTCTCCGCCATCGACGCTCAGATCAACGTGTTGAACGGCAGCATCACTGCCTCCCAGAATACCCTCGCGGATTTCCAGGGTCGCGCCAACGAGCTCACCAGCAAGGACAAGTCGGTCCCGCCGGACCTGCAGAAGCACATCGACAACTCCAAGCAGCAGCTCATCGCCAACCAGCAGCAGCTCCTGCAGCAGCAGCAGTACAAGCAGCAGATGGCGGACCGGTTCGTGAAGGACATCGCCCGTTACAAGGAACTGACGGGTCAGGTGCCGGCGCCGGCTGCCGCCACTCACTAAGATCCATCACCCGGAAAAAGAAAGCGCCGCTTCTAGAGCGGCGTTTTTATTTGGGTACCTGGGAATCTTAATGCTTGCCGGAATGACCGAAGCCGCCGGCGCCGCGCTTGGATTCTTCGAACTCCGAGACCACCTCGAACTTCGCTTGCACCACCGGCAGGATCACCATCTGGGCGATGCGCTCGCCGGGGTTCACGGTGAACTCGTCCCTGCCGCGGTTCCAGCAGGACACCAGCACCTCGCCCTGGTAGTCGGAGTCGATGAGCCCGACCAGGTTGCCGAGCACGATGCCGTGCTTGTGACCGAGCCCCGAGCGCGGCAGCAGCACCGCCGCGTAGCCGGGGTCGTCGATATGGATGGCGATGCCGGAAGGGATCAGCGCCGTGTCGCCGGGCTTCAGCACCAGCGGTTCCTTCAGGCAGGCCCGCAGGTCCATGCCGGCGGAACCGGCGGTGGCGTGGCCCGGTAGCGGGAATTCCTTGCCGATGCGGGCATCCAGCAATTTGACCTTCACTATATGCATGGTCACTTCTTCTCGTAATTCTGGGCGATGACTTCGATGAGCTGTCGCGCGATCTGGAGTTTCGGCGCGCTGTGCAGTTCCTGCTTGCCGCCCTTCCAATAGAGGGTCAGGGCGTTGTCATCCACATCGAAACCCTTGCCCTTGCCCACCAGGTTCGCGGCCAGGAGGTCCAGGCCCTTCTTGCTGAGCTTCTCGCGGGCATGGGCTTCGAGTTTCTCGGTCTCGGCGGCGAAGCCCACGGTGAAGGGCGCGGCCTTGAGCGCCGCCACTTCCGCCAGGATGTCCGGGGTGCGGGCCAGCTTGACCTCGAGTGAAGCGCTCTTCTTCTTGATCTTCTGGGTGGCGGCGCGCTTGGGCGAGTAGTCCGCCACCGCGGCCGCGGCGATGAACACCTGGGCTTGGGCGGCGCGCTTCATGACCGCCGCATGCATCTCGGCGGCGGTCTCCACGTCCACCCGCAGCACGTCGCGGGGCGTCACCAGGTGCACGGGCCCCGCCACCAGCGTGACGCTGGCGCCGGCCTCGGCGGCGGCGCGCGCCACCGCGAAACCCATCTTCCCGGAACTGCGGTTGGAGACGAAGCGCACCGGGTCCAGGGGTTCGCGGGTGGGACCCGCGGTGATGAGCACGCTAAGGCCCTGCAGGGGTCGTGGCGCATGGTCGAGGGCCGCCACGATCTCGGCGGGCTCCAGCATGCGGCCCATGCCCACCTCGCCTTCGGCGAGCTCACCTTCGCCCGGTCCCAGCACCTGCACGTTGCGCTTGCGCAGCGCCGCGAGGTTGTCCTGGGTCGCGGCGTTGTTCCACATGGCCCAGTTCATGGCCGGCGCCACGGCGATGGGCGCCTCGGTGGCAAGGCAGAGGGTGGTGAGGAGATCGATGGCGAGACCGTGGGCCAAGTGTGCGATGCAGTCGGCGGTGGCGGGGGCCACCAGCACCTGTTCCGCCCAGCGGCCGAGCTCGATGTGGCCCATGGCGTGCTCGGCCGCCATGTCCCAGAGTTCGGTGCGCACGGGCCGGCCGGAGAGGGCCTGGAAGGTGAGCGGCGTGACGAAGCGCTGGGCGCCGGCGGTCATGACCACCTGCACTTCCGCTCCCGCCTCCTTGAGGCGGCGCACCAGGTCCGCGCTCTTGTAAGCGGCGATGCCCCCGCTCACGCCGAGCAGGATGCGTCTCCCCGCCAGTCTTCCAGCCTTCTCCATCGCGGCACCTTAAACCATTTGCTGGGTGGTGATGTATATTCTATGCCACGTAATGCATGCGATAGAGATGCAACTTGAAGAGGGCGAAGCCCTGGTCGCCGGGCATCCGCCCGGCTCCCCGGAATTCGCCCGCGGTCTCGGGATCCTGCAGCGCTGCGCTGAAGCGGGCATGGCGGCTGCGCGGCTCTCCCTGGGACAGGTCTACTCCCAATTCCACTCCCTCCCGGATGCGCCGCAGCAAGCACTGCTCTGGTACCGGCGCGCCGCCGAGGGCGGTGAGCCGCAGGCCTACGACCGCCTCGCAGACCTGCACATGATCGGCCGCGGCGTGAAGCCGGACGATACCGAAGCCTTCCGTCTCTACAGCCAGACCGCGGCACGCGGCTACGCCTACGCGCAGTGCAACCTGGCCTACATGTTGAGCGAAGGCATCGGCCATGCGGTGGACCACGCGGCGGCTCTGGGCTGGTACCTGCACGCGGCTGCACAAGGCGAGCCGCGCGCCTACTTCAATCTCGGGAACGCTTTCCAGCATGGCCTCGGCGCCGCAGCGAATCCGGAGTATGCCTGGGCCTGGATGGAAGCAGCGCGGCGGCAGGCTTATCCGGGCAGTGAGGCCATGCTGGCGGAGATCGCCGCCAAGCTCGAGCCCCAGCAGACATCGGCGGCCAAGGCGCTGGCCGGACGCATCGAACACAACTTCCAGCAGTTGCAGGCGGCGCTGGAGAGCGACCCCTCGGTGCTGAGTTCGGCCGAGGACTACCGTGCGCTGGTGGCGAAGAACTTCGCCGCGCTCGGCGTGGCGGCGTTCTCCCTGGATGCGGCGCAGCGGCCGCCGGCGCCGGCGGTGTCCGCCGCAGTGAGTCCGGCGCCGCGGCGGCTCTCGGAACGGCCGCAGGTATTCACGGTGGATGAGTTCGTCTCGCCCGGCGAATGCGCCCACCTCATGACCCTGGCAGACCGCAACTTCAGGCCCGCCAAGACCCTCACCATGGATCGCCTGGCCCAGGAGCACCGGCATTTCACCGGCAGCATGGCGGCGCTGCAGTTGGATCTCTGCGACGCGCTGGTACGCAACGTGGAGCGGCGCGTCGGTACGGCCTTCGGCCTGCCGGCCTCGCACGTGGAACCCCTGTCGGTGCTGCGCTACCAGGACGGCCACAGATATGCCCCGCATGTGGACTATTTCGACGCGGCGCGATTGCAGGAGAACCTCTCGAAGGGCGACCGCGCGGGCCAGCGGGTGGCGTCGTTCCTGGTGTACCTGCGCCCGGCCGAGGCGGGCGGCGAGACCCATTATCTGAAGCTGGGAAAGAAGGTGCAGGGCCGCGAGCGCATGGCGCTCTGCCATCTCAACTGCCTGCCTTCGGGAGAGCCGGACCCGGACACGCTACATACCGGAGAACCGGTGACGCGCGGGGAAAAGTGGCTTGCCCGTACTACGGTACGTGAGAAACCTTTCTATTGAAGCCGACTATTTGAGGGTGACGCGGGCGAACTTGCGCTTGCCCACTTGCAGGACGTAGGCACCCGCTTTGAGCTTGAGGCTGCGATCTTCGGCCTTCTCGCCGTCCACCTTCACTCCGCCCTGTTCCAGCATGCGGTTGGCCTCGGAGCCGCTGGCGACCAGCTGCGCCTGCTTCAATAACTCCACGATGCCGATGCCATCGGCGGGTGCCGTGAGCTGCAATTCGGGCATGTCTTCCGGCAGCGCGCCCTTCTGGAAGCGCGCCACGAACTCGTCCTGGGCGGCCTGACCTGCCGCCGCGCCGTGGAAACGCGCCACCATCTCCTGGCCCAGCAGGAACTTGATGTCGCGGGGGTTGGCGCCCCCGGCGATCTGCTGCTTGAAGCCGGCGATCTCCGCGAGCGGACGGAAGCTCAGCAGCTCGAAGTAGCGCCACATGAGGTCGTCGGAGATGGACATGAGCTTGCCGAACATCTCGTTGGGCGGCTCGTTGATGCCGATGTAGTTACCCAGCGACTTGGACATCTTCTGCACGCCGTCGAGGCCTTCCAGGATCGGCATGGTGAGCACGATCTGCGGCTTCTGTCCGTAATGCTCCTGCAGCTGGCGGCCCACCAGCAGGTTGAACTTCTGGTCGGTGCCGCCGAGTTCCACGTCGGCCTTCAACGCCACCGAGTCGTAGCCCTGCACCAGCGGATACAGGAACTCGTGGATGGCGATGGGCTCGCCCGCAGCGTAACGCTTGGAGAAGTCGTCCCGCTCCAGCATGCGCGCCACGGTGTGTTTGGCGGCGAGCTGCACCAGACCGGCGGCGCCGAGCTCGTTAGTCCAGCGCGAGTTGAAGTCGATGCGGGTCTTCTTGGGATCCAGGATCTTGAACACCTGCGCCTCATAGGTGCGGGCGTTGGCCTTGATCTCCCCCGGCGAGAGCGGCTTGCGCGTCACGTTCTTGCCGGTGGGGTCGCCGATGAGGCCGGTGAAGTCGCCGATGAGGAAGATCACCTCGTGGCCGAACTCCTGGAACTGCCGCATCTTGTTCAGCAACACGGTGTGGCCGAGATGCAGGTCCGGGGCGGTGGGGTCGAAGCCGGCCTTGATGCGCAAAGGCCGCCCTTCCTTGAGCCGCGCCGCCAGTTCGGCCTCGGGCAGGATCTCGTCGGCGCCGCGGATCAGTTCCGCGAGCTGCTCGGCGGGGGTCGGCATCGGGCCACTCCTCAGGGCTGTATCAGACTTATGTAAAGCAAAAATTTACAAATTCTTCGCATAATCTTTCCGATATTCAGTGACTTAGCGCACATTCAGGTATTGACCCTAAACTTATGAAGGACTACTGTCTAGCCTCAATTCCAGTGGGGTTTTCAGCCGTGGACCAGTCTCCTGAATCGGGCGCCGATTATAAGCCAGCCCTGAAAGCGCGTTTGCGTGCGCGCCGCCGCTATTGGTTGTCGCTGGTCCTGGCCGGCAGCGGTGCCCTCGCCTACCAGTTCGTGAACCCCGCGCCGGCCAGCGCCGGCTTCACCGTGGCCGCCGCGCCCTCACCCACGCCGACACCCGCGAGCCTCGCGCCGCCGCTGCCGACCTACACCAAGGCCAGCTTCCGCGTGGCCAACGGCGACACCCTCGCCCAGCTCTTCGCCAGCCGCGACCTGAATCCCTCCGACCTCGCTGCCATCATCAGCACCGGCCATGGTACCGAGCGCTTGAAGCGCATCCTCCCCGGTGACGTGATCCACGTGGAGTACACGCCGGACGCGCACATCCAGTCGCTGCACATGCAGTACGACGAAGGCCACATGCTGGACGTGACCCGCGACGACAAGGGCGCCTTCAGCGCCGCCGTCAGCGAGATCCCCACCACCGTGACCTCGGCCTATGCCCACGGCGTGATCGAGAACTCGCTGTTCGACGCCTCCGGCCGCGCCGGACTCGCCGACGGCACCACCATGGAGCTCATCCACCTGTTCGCCTGGGACGTGGACTTCGCCCACGACATACAGAGCGGCGACAGCTTCACGGTGCTGTACCAGAAGATCCAGCGCGCCGGCCACGCCACCGTGGACGGCCCGATCCTGGCGGCCGAGTTCAGGACCGGCGGCCATGACTACAAGATCGTGCGCTACACCGACCCGCACGGCCTGACCGGCTACTACACGCCGGACGGCAAGAGCATCCGCAAGGCCCTGATGCGCGCGCCCATCAGCTTCAGCCGCATCTCCTCCGGCTTCACCCTGCACCGCAAGCACCCGATCCTGGGCTACACCCGCGCCCACCAGGGCGTGGACTACGCCGCCCCGACCGGCACGCCGATCCACGCCGCCGGCGATGGCCGCGTGACCTTCGTCGGCCTCAAGGGCGGCTACGGCAAGTGCATGATCATCGACCACGGCGGCGGCTATGCCACCCTGTACGGCCACATGTCGCGCTTCAAGAAGGGCATGCACGCCGGCCTGCACGTGACGCAGGAGCAGGTGATCGGCTTCGTCGGCATGACCGGCCTCGCCACCGGCCCGCACCTGCACTTCGAAGTGCACGTGGATGGGGTGCCGCATAACCCGCGCACCGTGACCCTGCCCAACGTGGCGCCCGTGACCACCCAGTACCTGGCGGACTTCAGCCAGTCCTCCAAGGGCCTGCTGGCGCAGCTCACCGATACCAGCAGCGGCACTCCCGCCACCGCCATCGCGCACTGACGGCCCGAAGCATGGCCGACCGCTACATCGGCCTCATGTCCGGCACCAGCGCCGACGGCATCGACGCGGTGCTGATGGAGTTCGAGCCTAGGCCGCGCATCCTGGCCAGCCATTACTCCACCTATCCCGACTCCGTGAAGGAGTGCACCCGGCGCATCATGCTGGGCCAGCATGGGGGCGACCCACTGGACGAAGCCGGGACCCTGGATAGTGAATTGGGCGGACTCTTCGCCGCCGCGGTACTGGCGCTGCTGGAAGAGTCGAACACGGACCCCAAGAGCGTGCGTGCCGTGGGCAGCCACGGGCAGACCATCCGCCACCGGCCGCGCCAGAACCATCCCTTCACCACCCAGATCGCCGATCCCAACATCATCGCGGCCCGCACCGGCATCAGCGTGGTAGCGGACTTCCGCCGCCGCGACATCGCGCTGGGCGGCCAAGGCGCGCCCCTGCTGCCGGCCTTCCACCAGGTGGCCTTCGGCAGCGACGCGGAAGACCGGCTGGTGCTGAACACCGGCGGCATCGCCAACATCACGCTGTTGCCCGCCAAGGGCGAAGTGCGCGGCTTCGATACCGGCCCCGCCAACGTGCTCATGGACATCGTGAGCCGCGACGAACTGAAGAAGCCTTTCGATGAGGCTGGCAAGGTGGCGGCTTCCGGGACCCTTGATGCGGCCCTGCTGGCCTCGATGCTGCAAGAACCTTACTTCACGATGCCCGCTCCCAAGAGCACCGGTCCCGAACTCTTCAACCGCCCGTGGCTGGATAAGCATCTGGCGGGCCGCAAGCTTGCGACGAAAGACCTGCTGGCCACGCTCGCGGAACTCACGGCCCGCACCGTGGCGGAAGCGGCGCTGCGCTATTCCTCCGGCGTGAAGCACGTGTATGTCTGCGGCGGCGGCGCTAACAACGCGCACCTGCTCGCGCGCCTGGAAGCCCAGTTGCCCGGCGCCAAGGTGCAGAGCACCGCGGCCATCGGCATCGATCCCGCTTGGGTGGAGGCCGCCGGTTTCGCCTGGCTCGCTTATAGAACCATCAATCACCAGCCAGGAAATCTGCCCGCCGTCACCGGCGCAGGCAAATACGCCGTGCTTGGTGCGGTCTATCCCGCATAAATAGAAAAGGCGCCGAAGCGCCTCTCGAAAGAACTACCTCAAAAGCGCTACGAGCGAAGGCAGAACGAGGCGCGGGAGGCGAGCCCCGGAGCGTGCTCTTATGCACGTGAGGACGGCGAGCCGGACCACGACGAAGTTATGCCGAGCGCAGCAGCTTTTGAGATTTAAACGGTGAAGGAAGAACCGCAGCCACAGGTGGTGGTGGCGTTCGGGTTCCTGATGACGAACTGCGCGCCTTCCAGGCCCTCGCTGTAGTCGATCTCGGCGCCCGCCAGGTACTGGTAGCTCATGGGGTCCACCAGCAGCGTGACGCCTTCGTTGACCACGCTGGTGTCACCCTCTTCCAGCTTCTCGTCGAAGGTGAAGCCGTACTGGAAGCCGGAGCAGCCGCCGCCGGTGACGAACACCCGCAGCTTGAGGGCCGGGTTGCCCTCTTCCTGGATGAGCTGCTGCACCTTGCGCGCGGCGGTGCTGGTGAAGACGAGCGATTCTGTCGTGGCTTGCATGTCCATGGCTGCCATTATATCAGCCGCGCCTGACCTCAGGTTCGGCGGCCTTCTTGGGGTTGTTGACCGCCAGGGTCGGGCCGGCCGGCCTATGCACCAGCTTGCCGTTGACGGTGGCGCCCACCGCGATCTGGATCAGGTTGTAGTAGACGTCGCCGGTGATGCGCGCCTCGGCGCCGAGCTCGAGGCGCTTCTCGGCATGCACGTCGCCCTGCACGCTGCCGTTGATGCTGAGGTGCGGCACCTTCACCTCGCCGTGGATCACGCCGTGCTGGCTCAGGCTCAGCATGGACTCGGAGCCTTCCTCGGCGTGCACGTTGCCGTGGATCTCTCCGTCCACGTGCAGACCGCCCTTGTAGCGCAGGTTGCCGTCGATGCGGCTGCCCTTGCCGATGAGGGTGTCGATGCGCGTGCGGATCTGCTTGTTGTCGCCGTTGCTGAACATGGATGTCGCCTCGCTATATCTAAGATGTAGTGGCGGTGGTGGTGCCACTCAAGCCGTTCCAATCGAAGTTCTGCTGCACCGCCGCGTGGCCGGATTCCTGGGCCGTGACCTCCACGTGTCCCGGCGTGAAGCCCTGGGGTAACAGCATATCGCCCTCCAGGCTCTGGAAATACTGGAAGGCGAAACCCGAGGGGCCCTTGCCGTTAGGGGATATGTCGCGGGCGTCCAGGGTCACGGCCTTGCCGTCCTGGGTGCCGTATACCTTCATGTAGACGCTGCCGCTGATCTTGAGTTCACGGGTGCGCACCTGGGTGAGTACCAGCCGGTAATGGTAGAGCCGCGGTGCGCCGTCGCTGGCGAGCCGCAGGCTCTGCACCCTGAGGCCCTCCTCGCCGGAGCCGGGAGAGATGATGCCCTTGTAGAAGGCCACCTCTTCCTGGAGGTCCGCCTGCTTGCGCTGCAATTCCTCGAGGGTCGCCTGCACCTGGGTGCGCGCGTCCTGGTCCACGGTGCGCTGGCGCTGCAGCGCGGTGATCTGGTCGTTGAGCGCGTCGGCGCGCTCCTGGGCGTCCGCCAGCGAATCCTTGAGCGCCACCGCCGCCTGCCGGTCGAAGCCGGCGCGGTACTCGCCGTACACGAACGCTCCCCACACCGCGGCCAGCACCGCGGCGGCGGCCACGGCGGCCGTCACCCAGGTGCGATGCGGACGATGATGCTTGACGACCAGTCGGGTCATATCAGAGAGGAATCCCCGGGGAAGGCTTCATGGTACGCAAGCCCGGCAGGCCGCGCCACCGGCCCGCAGTGCTAGGATTGGCGCGGCCCATACCTGCCGTTTCCGACACAAAAAGGGCTCCGCCATGCTCTGGATCAAGGCCCTGCATATCTTCTTCGTGATCTCCTGGTTCGCGGGCCTGTTCTACCTGCCGCGCCTGTTCGTCTATCACGCGGACACCCGCGACGAAGCCGGACACGCGCGCTTCGTGGTGATGGAGCGGCGCCTGTTCATGATGATGAGCATCGGGGCCATCGGCACGGTGGGGTTCGGCGCCTGGCTGATGCTGGGCTGGTGGTGGCCGGCGCCGATGTGGCTGCACGCGAAGCTGGGCCTGGTGGCACTGCTGCTCATCTACCACATGCTGTGCTTCAAGCTGATGCGGGACTTCCGCGCGGGCCGCAACGCCAGGAGCGCGCGCTTCTACCGGATGTTCAACGAGCTGCCGGCGCTGCTGCTGATGGGCATCCTGGCCCTGGTAGTGGTGAAACCTTTCTAGGACCCGCGGCGAGAGGGCCTGGAGCGGCTCCATCCCTGTTTGCGCTGCGAAAATTGCGATTGAGAATGATTGTCATTTAGGTTCGTATGGGGTAGACTCCAAATGAGAATAAATCTCATTTGAAGGGTCAGGCCCATGCAACATCGAACCGCCGTCCTCGCCTCCGTCGCACTGTTGGGCTTCTCCGCCGTGGCCTTCGGCGCCGACCAGGGTCCGGTGCAGATCGAAATCAAGGCCCAGGCTTTCGCCCCGGCCGAGATCCACGTGCCCGCCGGCGTGAAGATCGAGCTGCACATCGTAAACGACGACGCCCTGCCCGCGGAGTTCGAGAGCACCGACCTCTCCCGCGAGATCGTGGTGCCGGCACACAAGGACGTGAAGGTGTACATCGGTCCGCTGGACGCCGGACGCTATCGTTTCTTCAACGACTTCCACCAGCAATCCGAAGGCTACGTGGTAGTCGACGGCAAATAAGCCAAAAGAGACAGCGCCATGTTCGCCACCGCCATCATCGTGTTCCGCGAGGTCATCGAAGCCGCACTGATCGTGGCCATCGTGCTGGGCGCCTCCCGCGGCATCGCCGGCCGCGGCCGCTGGGTGAGCGCCGGCATCGGCCTGGGGCTGTTGGGCGCCTGCGTGGTGGCCTTCTTCGCCGACGTCATCACCAGCGCCTTCGAGGGCAACGGCCAGGCGTTGCTGAACGCCGGCGTGCTGCTGGCGGCGGTATGCATGCTGGCCTGGCACAACATCTGGATGAGCTCCCACGGCCGCGAGCTGGCCTCCGAGGTCAAGCAGGTGGGCCACGACGTGCAGAGCGGGAGCAAGCCGCTCACCGCGCTCATGGTCATCACCTTCGTCGCCGTGATGCGCGAAGGTTCCGAGGTGGTGCTGTTCCTGTGGGCGCTGGGAACCGCCGGCTCCGCCAGCAGCATGGTGGTAGGCGGCCTGATCGGCGCCGCCACCGGCGTGGCGGTGGGCGTGCTGATGTACCGCGGCCTGCTCAAGATCCCGATGCGGTACTTCTTCAACGTCACCGGCTGGCTGGTGCTGCTGATCGCCGCGGGCCTGGCGGCCCAGGCAGCGGCCTTCCTGAACCAGGCCGGCTGGTTGCCGACCCTCGGCAGCAGCCTGTGGGACAGCTCGCGGCTGCTGGACCAGTCCAGCATCACCGGCAAGATGCTGCATACGCTCATCGGCTACACCGCGCGGCCCTCCGGCATCCAGCTGCTGTTCTACGTGGCCACGCTCTGCACCATCCTCGCCCTGATGCGCTGGGTGGGGCGGCGCCACGCCGCGGCGCGCACCGCTTAAACGAGACTGCTTTCACTCGAGACGCGGGGCCGCCCCGAGGCTCCTCTGCAAACCGATAGACACGAAGGATGAGCACATGACCAAGACCCAGACCCTGCTCGGCCTGCTGTTCGCAGCCGCCTCGCTGCTCGGCACCGCGGCCCGCGCCGATGACGACTTCATCGTCTACTCGCCCTACGTCACCGATGGCCAGAGTGAGGTGGAGGTCCGAGCCCACCAGCAGTTCGACCCCAGTGCCGAGCAGGATGGCGAACGCGCCTATTTCATCGCCCTTTCCCATTCCTTCACGCCCTGGTGGCATGCCGAGGTGTACGTGGGAAGCTACGAACGCGACCCAGGCGGACCCAACTTCCTGCAAGGCTACGAGTTCGAGAACATCTTCCAGCTCACCGAGCAGGGGCGCTATTGGGCGGACTTGGGGTTCATCGCCTCTTACGGAGTGAACGAACCTTCCGGAGGGAAGAACGCGGTGGAGTTCGGGCCGCTGTTCGAGAAGCACAGCGGACCCATCGACCAGCGCCTGAACTTAGTCTGGGAGAAGCAAGTGGGCGCTGCTGCCGACCGGCACTATGAGTTCCGTGCCAGTTACGGCGCGAGCTATCAGATCAACTCCCTCCTGCAACCCGGCTTCGAGGCTTACTACCGCCCGGACGACGATGCCCGCCAGATCGGCCCGGCCCTGGACGGTGAGATCGCCACGTCCGGCGGCAACGAATTCGAGTACCACATCGCTTACCTGTTCGGTCTCAACCAGGAAGCAGCGAACGGGACCCTGGCCATCCGTCTCGAATATGAATTCAATTGACCGCGCCTGAATCCGACTGATGGATCCTCGGCATTAGCTCATAATGGGGTCTCGCAAGGAGGACCCCATGGCCCCCACATCCAATGAGCGCTGCCGTATCCGCCCCGCCAGCGAGGCGGACATCCCCCAGATCCTCCAGTTCATCCGCGAGCTCGCGGAGTACGAGAAGCTGCTGCATGAAGTGCGGGCCACCGAGGCGGACCTGAAGCAACAGCTGTTCGGCGCGCGCCCCCACGCGGAGTGCCTGATCGCGGAACTGGGCGGCAAGCCCGCGGGCTTCGCGCTGTTCTTCCACAATTTCTCCACCTTCCTCGCCAAGCCGGGGCTCTACCTCGAGGACCTGTACGTACGGCCGGAGCTGCGCGGCAAGGGCGTGGGCAAGCAACTGCTGGCGCACCTGGCTTCGCTGGCGCTGCGGCGCGACTGCGGACGCTTCGAGTGGGCGGTGCTGGACTGGAACGCGCCGGCCATCAAGTTCTATGAGGGCCTGGGTGCGCAGATGATGCAGAGCTGGAAGATCAACCGGCTCACGGGCAAGGCCTTGGAGAAACTCGCAGCCGATGCGGGCTGACGCGGCACAGTCCGGGCATGTACCGGACTCGCCGAGTCTGCAATTGCCACAAGGAAGTGGCGTTTGCAGAGACAGATCCGGCGACTCGCGGCGGAAGCCTAGCGCCTGCCGCGGCGGCGGCGCGCCCGTTGCACCGGGGGCGCGGCCGGAGCGCCCTGCGGGAACAAGGTGGGCGCGAACTCCAAGAGCGCCTCGCGGTACACGCGGCGCTTGAAGAAGATCACCTCGTCCAGGGGATGCCAGTAGTCTACCCAGCGCCAGTCGTCGAACTCCGGCGTGGGGCTGGTATCGAAACGGACCTGGGGCTGCTCATCGCGGCAGCGCAGCAGGAACCAGCGCTGCTTCTGACCGATGCACACGGGCTGGCTGGCGTGGCGCTGGTAGCGCGGCGGCAGCCGGTAGCTCAGCCAGTCGCGGCTCGTCGCCAGCACCTGCACCTGCTCCGGCCCCAGCCCCACCTCCTCGGCGAGCTCCCGGTACAGGGCCTGCTCCGGCGTCTCGCCCGGCTGCATGCCGCCCTGGGGGAACTGCCAGCCGGCGCGCCCACCCACGCGGCGCGCCCAGAACAGACGGCCATCGGCGTGGCAGAGCACGATGCCGACGTTGGCACGGAAGCCCTCGGCATCGATGACCGCCTGCTCTTGTTGTTCCTGGACGCCCATGCGCCGAGTGTTCCACAAAGGCGGCCGGCTTACCAAGTGCGGTTACAATCGCTTACCCACCGCCACCCCGCCCTATGCCGTGAAGCTCGCGCTCTTCGACCTGGACCATACCCTGCTGGACGGGGACAGCGATTCCCTGTGGGGGCGCTTCCTGGTCCGGGAGGGCGCCGTGGACGCGGAGGAATACCGGCGCGAGGGCGCCCGTTACATGGCGGAATATCGGGCCGGCAGGCTCGACATCCATGAGTTCCTGGCCTTCGGCCTGCGTCCTCTCAAGGACAACACGCCGGAACGGCTGGAGAGTTGGCGCTTGCGCTTCATGCAGGAGTGCGCGCTGCCACGCATCCCGGCGGCCTCACGTTCGCTCCTCAAGCAGCACCGCGACCAGGGCCATACGCTGGTGATCATCACCGCCACCAACACCTTCATCACGGCACCCATCGCCGCCGAGTTCGGCGTGGATGCGCTGATCGGCACGGAGCCGGAGCAGGACGGCGCCCGTTTCACGGGCCGGGTAGCGGGCCTGCCCTGCTTCCGGGAAGGCAAGGTGCAGAAGCTCGAGGCTTGGCTGGCGGGGCGCAAGCCGGCGGAGAGCTGGTTCTATTCCGATTCCCACAACGACCTGCCGCTGCTGCAGCGGGTCGAGCACCCGATTGCGGTGAACCCCGACGAGGTGCTGGCCCGCACCGCGGCGGAGCGCGGCTGGCCGGTGATGACACTCAAGCTCGACGCTGCGAGCGCCGCCTGATGCAGCACCGCCCCGCGACCCTGGTCTGGATACCGGCGCTGTCGCTGCTGACGGTGTCCGCCTTCGCCCTCTCGCTGGCGGTGGGCAGCAGCACACTCTCCCTGCACGAACTCTGGACGGCGCTCACCGGCGGCGGCAGCGACTTCGACCACACCGTGGTGATGCAGCTGCGGCTGCCGCGCAGCATCAACGCCTTCGCCGTGGGCGGGCTGTTGGCGCTGGCCGGCACGCTGATGCAGGTGCTGCTGCGCAACCCACTGGCGGATCCCTACATCCTCGGCGTCTCCGGCGGCGCGGCGGTCGGGGCCTTGGGAGCTTTCCTGTTGGGCCTCGCCGGCATCTGGGTGAACGGCGGCGCCTTCGTGGGCGCACTGCTCTCGACGCTGCTGGTGTTCGCGCTGGCCCACGGCCGTGGCGGCTGGACGCCCACGCGCCTGTTGCTCACGGGGATAGCGGTGGCGGCCGGCTGGGGCGCGATCATCAGCCTGCTGCTGGTGCTCGGCACCGACGCCAGCCTGCACAGCATGATCTTCTGGCTGATGGGCGACTTCTCCTACCAGTCCGGCGGCCTGCTGACCCTGGCGGTGCTGGCGCTGGGCCTCGCGGCCTGCTGGCCTTTCGCGCGCCAGCTCAACGTGCTGGCCCGCGGCGAGACGCTGGCGGAAGCGCTCGGCATCGCAGTGCGGCCCTTGAGCATCGCCATCTACGTGGTCGCCTCACTGTTCACCGCCATCGCCGTGACCGAGGCCGGCGCCATCGGCTTCGTCGGGCTGGTGGTGCCGCATATGTTCCGCATGCTGGCGGGTGGCGACCATCGGCGCTTGTTACCGGGCGCGGCACTGCTGGGCGGTTGTCTGCTGTTGTTCGCCGACACCCTGGCGCGCACCCTCGCGGAACCGCGACAGCTGCCGGTGGGCGTGGTGACGGCGGCGCTCGGCGTGCCGTTGTTCCTGTACCTGCTCAACCGCGCGCGAGGGCCGCTGTGAACTCCGTCCTCGAGACCCGCGGCCTCTCGGTGCAGATCGCCGGCAAGAGCGTGTGCCGCGACCTCGACCTCAGGCTGGAGGCGGGCAAGTGCATCGGCCTCTTGGGCGGCAACGGCGTAGGCAAGACCACGCTGCTGCATACACTGGCGGGATTGCGTGCGCCGGTCTCGGGCACGGTGCTGCTGGACGGCGAGCCCTTGCCGGCGCAACCGCGCCGTCACGTGGCGAAGCGGCTTGGCCTCTTGATGCAGCAACCGGAAGACAGCCTGCCGGCCACGGTGCTGGAGACGGCGCTCATCGGCCGGCACCCGCACCTCGACTTCTGGCGCTGGGAGTCGCATCGGGATGTGGCCATCGCGCGCCGGGCGCTGAAGAGCGTCGGCCTGGAAGGCCTCGAGCAACGGGTGCAGACCGCGCTCTCCGGCGGGGAACGCCGCCGGCTCGACATCGCCACGGTGCTGGTGCAGGACCCGCAGGTGTTCCTGCTGGACGAGCCCGCCCACCAGCTGGACCTGCAGCACCAGATGGCGCTCTTGGGGCTGCTGAAGCAGCTGGCGCGGAGCCAAGGCCGCAGCGTGCTGATGAGCCTGCATGACATCAACCTGGCGGCGCGCTTCTGCGACCAGGTGCTGATGCTGTTCGGCGAGGGGGAGGCGCTGTTCGACACGGCGGAACGGGCCCTCGACGCCCGAAACCTGACCCGCCTCTACCACACCCCCGTGACAGTGCTGCCCCACGCGGGGGGGCGGGTGTTCATCGCGGGGGGCTGATACGGTATCCTTAGCGGCTTATGTCACAAACCCAGACCCCGAGGCTTGCACGATGACCAGACTGCACCGCTCTCTGTACCTCACCCTGGCCGCCGCCACCCTGTTGGCCGCCTGCAGCCCCGATTCCGCTCCCGCTCCCGACGCCAGCGCCAAGAAGGAGCTCACCGCCTGCCTGTCCGCCGGCGGCGACGCCGTCTCGGCGATCCTTGGCACCCCGGTGGAAGCCAACCGCATGTCGGCGGATAGCGCGCCGGTCTCCATCTGCGCCTACAAGGACGCCAAGAACATCACCGTGGCACTGCTGAAGGTCGACAAGAGCGGCAAGTACCCGGACCCCGCCACGGCGCTGGCCGCGGACCAGAAGGCCGAGAAGAACCTCTTCTCAAGCAACATCAAGCCGCCGAAGTATCACGACGCCGACGGCTTCATGGCCGGCTCGTTCTTCGGTGACATCACCCCGCGCTTCGACACGCTGGAGGTGGAGCTCGGCACCTTCGAGAACGGCAACAAGCTCCTGGTGGTGATCAACAACCCCAAGGACTTCGCCACCGGCGAGAAGCAGGCGGCGGACATCGCGCACAAGGTGGCCGAGAACATCCAGAACGGCAGCGCGTATACGTCGCAGTAGCCCCCTCGGTCTCCGAGACAGCATCACGCCCGGCCCTCTCGGCCGGGCGTTTTGTTTTTGTGACACCCAGTCGCGCTATCCCCGCCGGACAGCCAGGTAAGACGTGCTTCCCATCCCGCTCGCCGCGCACTGCACAACAAGCCTTGACACTTCCCCGACCCATCCCTAGAGTTCCTTCCGCCTTCAGGCGTCCGCTTCGCGGCGGACACTGGGAAGCCGGTGAGTCCCCCTGCTCTATCAGGCGACGATTCCGGCGCTGCCCCCGCAACGGTAGGCGAGACAAGGTGCCCCATGAAGCCACTGCGCAAGCGGGAAGGCGGGACACCGGGACGACGGCATAGTGCGTCGCTCCACTCGCGAGCCCGGAGACCTGCCAGAAGGAGGGAGTCCGCTCCCAAGTCCGGCATCGCGGTGGGCGGTGTGCGCGGGTCGCGCCTCCGCTCCCCTCGCCCTCCTCTCTCCCAAGACGCCGTCTCACCAGCGTTTCGCACAGCGGGCGTGCTGTGCAGGGAGAAACACATGAAACTTTCGCCACGTCTCGGCGGCGCCTTGGCGCTGCTCGCCTTCGCATCCACTCCGGCCCTGGCCGACGACACCGTGCAGCTCGGCACCATCACCACCACCGCCACCCGCACCCCGCTCATCGCGGACCAGGAAGTGGCGCCGGTGATCATGATCGGACCCGAGCAGCTGCAGCTGGCCCAGGGCCAGGACCTGGCCGCGGTGCTGCGCGACTATGCCGGCCTCGACACCGCCGCCACCGGCGGTCCCGGCCAGCCCGCGTCGCTGTTCCTGCGCGGCACCAACAGCAATCACACCCTGGTGATGATCGACGGGGTGAAGATCAACCCGGACAACGGCTTCGGCTCGGCGCTGCAGAACATCCGCCTCGCCGACGTGGAGCGCATCGAGATCGTGAAGGGCCCGCGCGCCTCCCTGTACGGCAGCGATGCCATCGGCGGCGTCATCAACATCATCACCAGGAAAGCCGCCGAAGGCTTGGGCTACGGCGCGCACCTGGGCGCCGGCCGTTACGGCAGCTACGACGCCGGCGGCGACTTCAGCTACGGCGATGGGCCGGATAGCTTCCGCGTGAGCGCCGACGATTACCACAGCGACGGTTTCCCGGCGGTGACGGGTTGGCCCCTCGACAGCGGCAGCAAGGATCGCACCGTGACCGCCTCCGGCCGCACCCATCTGGGCGGCGTGGATCTCTCCCTGGATCACTGGCAGAGCAAGGGCTACACCCAGTTCGTGGGTACCGATGCCAGCTTCAACTCGGTCCCGGCGGACGAGGATTTCCAGGACGCCACCACCAGCCTCGGCCTCTCCGCGCACCCGCTACAGGGATGGCGCAGCGACCTGACGGTCAGTCACATGCTGGATGAGACCGACCAGCGCCAGCAAGACCCGTTCGGATCACAGGCCGACTTCGTGCATACCCAGCGCAACGCCGCCGACTGGCAGAACGACCTGGCCGTGAGCGACGCGCAGCTGCTGACCGTGGGGCTCTACACGGAGGCGGAGGCCACCGGCTACTACTCCTTCGGCGCGGGCCAGCCGGAACAACATCACGTCAACGCGCTCTACGCCGAGGACGACCTGGACTTCGACGAGCAACGCCTAGTGCTGGCAGGCCGCGACACCCACGACCAGACGTTCGGCGAGCACTTCACCTGGAACGCGGACTACGGCTACGACGTCTCCAACAGCACCAGGCTAACCGCCGGCGCCGGCACCGCCTTCCGCGCACCCTCCGCTGACGAGTTACATGATGCTTTCTCGGGCAACGACGCGCTGCAGCCCGAGACCTCCCAGAACCTGGAACTGGGCCTGCGGCAGAAGTTCGGCACCGGCCAGTCGCTGTCACTGAGCGTATTCCGCGACAAGCTGGACGACCTCATCGTGTTCGATCCGACCCCGGTCCTGCCCAACTATCGGTTCGGACGAAACCAGAACGTGGGCTCGGCGCGGGTGGAAGGCATCGAAGCGGAGTACCTACTGACCTTGGATTCCTGGAGCTGGCGCAGCGACGCGATCCTGCAGAACCCGGAGGACCTGGACAAGCACACCTATCTCCTGCGCCGTGCCCGCCAGAGCCTCACCAGCAACCTGGACTGGCACGACGATGCCACCACCGCGGGCATCAACCTGTTGCTCACGGGACCCCGCAGCGACATCGGCTTCAGCAGCGGCGCAGCCGTCACGGACGGCGGCTACGCCCTGGTGGGCGTGAGCCTGCGCCGGGAGCTGGGCGCGGGCTTCGCGGGACTGATCCGGGTGGACAACCTGCTGGACGCCCGCTACCAGACCGCCAACGGCTACAACACCGCCGGCCGTTCCTTGTTCCTGCAGCTGGAATACCACAGTAAGTGAGCCAAAAAGAAAGCCCCGCACCTGCTCACGCGGGTGCGGGGTTTTAGTTTCTGGGAATCAGTGGACTTCGGCGGTACCGATACCGCGCGGGCGAGCCGGTAAGGCGAAGCTCCGCTTCGCCGGCGGCGAGCGCCCGGCCATGGATGGCCGGGCTGGAAGGCGCATCAGGGACGAATCAGTGCGCCTCAGCCGTGCCGATGCCACGAGGATCCGAAGCAGCCGTCACCTTGCCGGTCTTGTAGTCCCAGGTGATGGCCTGCATGTTGCCCCATTGGCCGTGGTCCGCCAGGGAGTAACCCATCTTCTGCAAGGCCGCCACCTCGGCATCGCTCAAGGCACCGTGCTCATACTCCACCAGATCCGGCAGGTACTGGTGGTGGAAGCGCGGCAGGGAGACGATGCTCTTGGCGTCGCCGCCGCTGTAGAAGTCCAATGCACCCAACAGCACCATGGTGATGATGCGGCTGCCGCCCGGCGTGCCCAGGATGGCCACGCCGTCCTTGGTCTCCAGGAAGCTCGGCGTCATGCTGGACAGCGGCCGCTTGTGGGGCGCGATGGCGTTGGCGGAGTTGCCCACCAGGCCGTAGCCGTTGGGCACGCCGGGCTTCGCCGAGAAGTCGTCCATCTCGTCGTTCAGCACCACGCCGGTGCCCGGCGCCATGAAGCTGGAGCCGAAGCTGAAGTTCACGGTCACGGTACCGGAGACCCGGTTGCCGTCCTTGTCCAGTACCGAGTAGTGGGTGGTGTTGTTGCCGAGCTGGGGCATGTTGACGGAGGTCAGCGCGCTGGAGGGCGTGACCTTGTCCGGCAGGATGGTGCTGCGCAGGCCCGCCGCGTAGTCCGGGCTGATCAGCAGGCGGATGGGCATCTGCACGAAGTCCGGATCACCGAGATAGTCGGCCCGGTCATGGTAGGCGTAGCGCATGGCCTCGAGGACGTAGTGGTCGCGTGCGGTGCGGTCGAGCTTGCCGAGATCGTAGCCGGCGAGGATGTTGAGGATCTCGATCAGCACCACGCCGCCCGATGACGGCGGCGGCGCCGATACCACGTGCATGCCGCGGTAGTCGCCGCTGAGCGGCTTGCGCTCCACGACCTTGTATTGCTTCAAGTCGTCCAGGGTCCAGATGCCTCCCGCGGCGCGCACTCCGTCCACCATCTGCTGGGCGCGCTTGCCTTCGTAGAAACCCTTGTCACCCTGCTTGGCCAGGAGTTCGAAGGTATCCGCCAGGTCCGGTTGCTTCAGGAGCCAGCCCGCGGCCGGCACCTCCCCGTGGTCCAGGAACACCGCGGCGGCCGCGGGCCAGCGCTTCATCACGTCCTGCTTGCCCTGGAGCCGGTCATGGAAGCGCTGGTCCAAGGGGAATCCGTCGCGGGCGAGCTTGATGGCGGGGGTGAGGTCAGCGGCAAGGCCGAGCTTGCCGTACTTCTGGGCCATATACACCAGCGCCGCCGGCATGCCGGGGATGGCGGCGGACAAAGGCCCGTCCATGGACGCACGCGGGATGACGTTGCCGTCCTTGTCCTGGTACATGTTGGCGCTGGCGGCGCCGGGGGCGTATTCGCGGCCGTCCACCAGGGTCTCGAAGCCATCGCTGTTGCGGTGCAGCAGCCATAGGCCGCCGCCGCCGATGCCGGAGCTGTAGGGCTCCACCACCGAGAGCGCGGCGCTCACCGCCACCGCGGCGTCGAAGGCGTTGCCGCCTTCATCGAGTATCTGCATCCCGGCCCTGGTGGCGAGGGGATGGGCGCTCGCGACGGCGGCCTGCGGCGGCTTAGGCGCGGCGGCGAACGCCGGCAGCGTGAAGACCAGCAGCGAGAGGCAGAGGGCACGGATTTTCATGAGGCTACTTCTTGTTGGAGGTCAGACGTTCGTACTTGATCAGGAGCTCTTCGCGGCTCTCCGCATGATCGGGGTCCAGCGGGATGCAATCCACGGGACAGACCTGCTGGCACTGGGGCTTGTCGAAGTGGCCCACGCACTCGGTACAGAGGTCCGGGTCGATGACGTAGATCTCAGGCCCCTGGGAGATGGCGCCGTTGGGGCACTCCGGCTCGCAGACGTCGCAGTTGATGCAGGTGTCGATGATCTTGAGGGACATGCGCCTTACTTGCGCTTTATCTTCTTGAGCTCGGCCTCGACGGCAGGATGCACGAACTGCGACACGTCGCCGCCGAGGATGGCGATCTCCCGCACCAGGCTGGAGGAGATGAAGGTGAACTGCTCCGCCGGGGTCATGAAGATGGTCTCCACCTCGGGACCGAGGTGGCGGTTCATGGCCGCCATCTGGAACTCGAACTCGAAGTCCGACACCGCGCGTAGGCCGCGCAGGATGGCGATGAGCTGGTGCTTGCGGGCGATCTCGACGGTGAGTTCAGTGAACCCCACCACCTCCAGGTTCTTCACGTCATGCAGCACTTCCCTGGCGAGCCTGACGCGGGTCTCCAGCGGGAAGGCCGGGGCCTTGCCGGGATTGGCGGCGATGGCGATCACCACCTTGTCGAACATGCGCGCCGCGCGGCGCACGATGTCGGCGTGGCCGTTGGTGATGGGGTCGAAGGTGCCGGGATAGAGGATGCTGGCCATGCGGCGTCTCCGTGGATACCTATATATACCGGGGCGTCACTGCGTGTTCAAACGGGGGCAGTGACCAGGCGGAAAGCGACGCGCCCGGCGCGGCTTTCCTTCAACACCTGCCAGCCCGCCGGCAGCACCGGCGGCTGTTCCGCCGCATGTTCCACGTAGACCCAGGCGCCCGGCTTGAGCCAGCCCTGGGCGAGACGTGCACAGGCGGCGGGCACCAGGTCCGCGTCGAAGGGCGGATCCAGGAACACCAGTTCGAAGGGCTTCGGCTCAAGGCTAAGCCAGGTGAAAGCATCTGCTTGCACCAGCTCCCCGCCCTCGGCC
>DASXYJ010000141.1:0-2102 GCA_036502565.1 Gammaproteobacteria bacterium | reverse complement strand
GTGCATTTCGAAGTGATCGGCAAGCATCCCGAGACCCTGCGTAAGTACTACGGCCGCCTGTTCGGCTGGGAGTTCGATACCGAGAGCATGATCCCGCCCAAGGAAGTCTCGGAGG
Source organism: Gammaproteobacteria bacterium (assembly GCA_036502565.1). Classification (GTDB taxonomy): domain Bacteria; phylum Pseudomonadota; class Gammaproteobacteria; order Natronospirales; family REEB76; genus DASUBN01. The sequence continues at coordinate 1,987 of DASXYJ010000141.1, read as the reverse complement.
CCGACAACTACGGTTTCGTGGATCGCATCACCACCGAAGATGGCACCGGGATCCGCGGCGGTGTAGGCGGCGGCGAGGGATATGACAGTCACGCGATCTTCTACGTCGCCGTGGATGACGTGGAGTCGGCATTGAAGAAGGCGGAGAACCTGGGTGGCAAGCGGCTCATGGGTCCCGTCACCAAACCCGGCGGCGGCCTGGTGGTCGGGCATCTCAGGGATCCGGAAGGTAACCTGATCGGCGTGGCGGGTCCGCACTGACCGCCGCAGTCTGAGTCCCGAAGAAGGTCCTTAAGGCTCAGCTGGCGCTGCCGCCCAAGGCCCCTGGCCAGCGGTGGCGGAGATGCGAGAAGAACTCCTGCGCGGTCTGGTTGGACCAAGCGTTGGAGTGGATGGGCCGGAGCGAGCGCGGATCCTGGCGCTGCTGGGCCGGCACCGCCTGCCGCGCTGACTGGTTCGGCCTGGCCCCCTTCACGGGCTGCAGCGGGCCGCCAGTGGCCTGGTCGGAATAGGCGATGCAGCGACCGTCCTTGTCCCGCAGCCAACCGTCCTCGAACCAGCCCATCAGCTCCCCACGATAGGAATAGAGTGCCTCCGCGTTCAGATAGGCGACAGGCTCGCCGCTGAACAGGTACACATGCACGCCGTCCTCGCTGTAGGCCGTGGCTCTGCCACTACGGTCGTAGAAGGTTACGCTCACGATAGTTCGCTCGGGTATTGGCTGGGTTCTGATGCGGCCAAAAAATACCAAAATCACGGAGACTTTTAAACAGGACTGGCGCACATTTTTTTGCCTCAGGTATTTACCTGAGGCGATGAGAGAAACTGTGAATAAGTCCATAAACCTGCGATTTAAAAGGCTAATCGGCGGCGAAATGACGGCAGGCTCACCCCGGGATGGATGCCCTTCCCCACCACGGCATGAAGAAGATGGCCGTATTCACCAAGAACCCGAGGTTCCAGAGGATGGTCCGCGTGGTGGGCCAGTTGCCCAGATAGGCCGCGGCGAACAGCAGGCGGATGATGAGGAACGTCACCGCCAAGGCATCGATCCAATGCTGCGGCTGATTCCGCAATTCAGCCAGGAGCACCGCGGCGGCGAAGAAGGGGAAAGTCTCGATGCCGTTGGCGTGGGCGCCGAATGCCCGCGCCCGTATGCCGGGCGCATAGAAAGAAGGGTCGCGCGGATTCGCGTTGTCGAAAGTCTTGTAACCGAATGCCTTCACCGGTGCGACGGTGAGCAGGTAGAGGATCACCGCTCCAAATACGGTCCATTCTGCGATAGTCATCGGGATATCCCTTGCTATAGAGCCTTCAGTGCATCATCGGGGCGGGACTGCCGTCGGACCACTTGTCCGCCCACATCATGAAGATGGTGACCCGTTCCTCGGGGTCGTCCGCCGCGATGATCGGAGAGCCCGGGAGGTTGGCGCCCCAGCTCTTGGCCGCCTCGCCGGAGACGAAGAACATCACGTGCGGATGCCAGTGCACGCCGGCATCGTTCAGGTATTGCTGCTTCGAGAGCATGTAGCACATGGCCCCCGGCTCGAGTGCCGGCAGCGCATGGCTGGCGAAAGCCGCGTCGGTGGCTTTCAGTATCTCCGCCGGTGACTTGCCCGCCAAGACCAGCTTGGTCTTCATCAGATAGATGGGCAGATAAGACTCTGCGGCGGCGGCATTGAAGCAGATGGGGGACAGCACCTTGGGGTTCCAGAACTGCGGATCGGTGGTGGCGGTGCCCCAGCCCCGCTCCACCACGCAGACGAAGCCGTTGCTGCCCTTCGCGGCGGTGGTGTATCCGCCCTTCCCCAGTACCATCACCTCGGCGTCTTTCGCGACAGAGGCCGGCGCGCCGCTGCGGGCGAAGGCGATCTCGGAAGCCTGGTCGGCCATGAGGTATCGGTCGAGAGGCGCCATGGCGGGATAAGGCGCTTTCGCCGGCTCAGCCTGTGCCAGCCCGTAGGCCAGCATGGTCAGGCCGATGCATA
>DASXYJ010000140.1:0-11622 GCA_036502565.1 Gammaproteobacteria bacterium | reverse complement strand
ACGTCGGCTATGACGGAACAAGACATGCAACCCATCCCCTGGTTTGCGTGCTTCAAATTCTAGTTGGAAACCGCAGATTTTGGCGGCTGGCTAGGCAAAAAAGCCCGCCCACACCGGAGCATACTCTTGGCGTATGTGAGGATTGGAAGGGCTTTTTTAACGCCGCCCGACGCCAAAAGATGCGGTTTAGCCCGCGCAGCCCGATGAAACCATACCCACCGGTGTCCCTTCTTCCCCCAGGTCCTTAAAGGTTTCAGCGGCCGGTAGTGCGCCTTGCACACCGCGGGCGTCCAGCCAATAGCGCGGCTCGTCCCGGAACCGGTCGGCGAGCAGCGCTCGAAACCCCAGCTTGCGGATCTCCTTCTCCCTCTGCTCCGCAAACCCCTTCTGGCTGAACACCCCGAGCGACAGGGCATTCCGGTTGGCTTCGTCGGCCACCACGTAGATGTCCGAGACGCCTTTCTTCTTGAGCAGCGCCGCGGCGGCGTCCGCTTCCTTGCGGGAGCCGAAGGGCGGCAGATACACCCAGTAGCCGAGCTTGGCCTTGCCGGGGACCGTGCGCTGGCTGGCTGTTAACCCCAGGAGCTTCAGCCGGCTCAAGCCTAAGTTCGCGGCATCGGCGCTGGGGAAGGGTCCGTAGCTGGCGCAGACCTGGGCGGCCGCGGCGGCGATGCCGGCGGTGGTGGGTGCGGGGACGGTGTGGGTGGCGGCAGGCGCGGCGGCGACCGTGGCGGGCGCGGGTGCCGCTTGCACGGCGTTCGCGGCGGCCTTGAGTTCCGCAGGCGAGAGTTCGTTCACGAGCTTGAGGGGCTGACCGGCGAGCGGCGGCGCGAGCGCGGGCTCGCTGCGGTTGGGAGTCACGTACCAGTGGTACCAGGCGAAGAGCCCGAGGTTCGCCAGGATCAGTGCGAGCAAGAGACCGCGCTTCATCGCGGGCTCTCCGCCACCTTCGCGAGACCGAGCAGCACGAGCTCGGGGCAGGCGGTGAACTTGCCGGGCAGGAGCTGTGCGAGGCTGGGGCCATCGCCGCCCGCGAGCACGAAGCGGGTGTCGGAGCCTAGCTCGCGGCCCATCAGCGTGTGCATGCGTTCCAGGAAACCTGCCGCGGTGTGCCAGCCGCCGCTCCAGATGGCGGAGCGGGTGTCCTTGGCGAGCAGCGCGAGCTCGCCCTCTCCCAGGTTGCCCAAGCCGGCCGTCGCATCCGCGAGGGCGCGGCGCATGGTCTGGGGGCCGGGCGCGATCAGGCCGCCCTTGTGGTTGCCCTGCCCGTCCACCGCGTCCACGGTGATGGCGGTGCCGGCATCCACCACGCAGACGGGACCGCCGAACTGGGTGTAGGCGCCGATGATGGCGGCCCAGCGGTCGGCGCCCAGGCGCACCGGGTCCGTGTAGCCGTTCTTCACGCCGCAGCGTTCCGATCCCGATATCAGGAACTCGGGGTTGAGGGTGAACCGGTCCTGGCAGAACTCGGAGAGGGCCTTGCCGACGAGGGGGCCGGCCACGTTGCAGACCACCACGCGCTCCGGGGCGGGGCCTTCGAAGGCGGCGAACAGCGCTTGGCTCAGCTGCTCATCCGCGTGCACGCGCCCATCCATGCGGCCCATCTTGCCGCCCTCGAGCCGCGCCCACTTGATGCGGGTGTTGCCGATGTCCAGCAGCAGGATCATCCGGCGATCCTTAAAGATATGTCGCCGGAGACGAAGCGCTTGAGGCCTGAAGGGGTCTTGAGCAGGAGCGCGCCCTGCTCGTCCACCCCGGCGGCGACGCCGGTGACGGTCTGGTCATGGGAATGCAGGGCCACGGTGCGGCCGGACACGAGATCCAGGGCCTGCCAGTCTGCGCTGAAGGCGGCGAAGCCCGCGACCGCGAATTCCTGCATGGCTTGCACCAAGGATTCCACCAGGGCGGCGGCCAGGCGGTTGCGCTCGGGCGGGTTGCCATCGGTGAGGGTGGCCAAGTCCATCCAGGGCTGATCTATCTGATCACCGGATTGAGACGGCATGCGCACGTTGACGCCCAGCCCGATCACGGCACGGGTGGCCCGGGGCGGCTCACCCTGGATGTCGATGAGCACGCCGCCGAGCTTGCGGTCCGCGGCCACGAGGTCGTTGGGCCATTTGATGCGCACGCCAGGGATCCCCAGGGATTCCAGCGCCCGCACCGCGGCGATGGCGGTGACCATGCCGAGGGCGGTGAAGCCCGGCGGCCATTCGTCGAAGCGCCAGCTGAGGGAGAGATACAGGTTCGCGGCGAAGGGCGAGACCCAGCTGCGGCCGCGCCGGCCGCGGCCGGCGGACTGGAACTCGGCGAAGCAGACTTCCGGGTCCTCGTTGCGCGCGCCGACCCAGAGGTTGGTGGAGTCCACGGAATCCAGCACGGTGATGGCCTTCAGGACCCGGCACACGTCCGGGCTCAAGGCTTCGGTGATGGACGGCACGTGCAGGAGCTGCAGCGGGTCCGCGAGGCGGTAACCCTTGCCGGGCACCCGGAACACGGAGAGGCCGATCTTCTCCAGGGCGTGCACCTTCTTCCACACCGCCGCGCGGGTGATGCCGAGGCTCTTGGCCAGGGTCTCGCCCGAGTGGAAGTGCCCGTCGGCGAGCACGTGGAGGATGGCGTGGTTGCGGTCCACGGACCCGGGCCGCTATCAGCGCTTCTTGCGCAGCAGCATGGCGCGCTCGAAGCGGTTCTCGTTGCCTTGGCGCAGGCGCTTCAGGTTGCTGCGGTGGGTGTACATGATGAAGCAGGCGGCGGCGAAGCCGAAGTTGGCCGCCGGGGTGCCGCCGCCCTGGATGAGCAGGAAGAAGGCCACGGCCCAGGTGGAGAGCATGGTGGCGAGGCCGACGAAGCCCGAGAGCGTGAGGGTGGCGGCGAAGACGATGAGGCCGGGGATGAGCGCCAGGGGCGCGAGCACGGCGGTGACGCCCACATAGGTGGCGGCGCCCTTGCCGCCCCGGAAGCCGAAGAACACGGGCCAGACGTGGCCGACGATGCAGAGGATGCCGCAGAGGGCGGCGGTGGCGGGCCCGGTGAGCATCTCGCCGCCCGGGACCGGCAGCGGGATGGAGGGGACGAGCCAAGCGGCGGCCACGCCCTTGCCGATGTCGATGATCATGACCCAGAGGGCGAAGATCTTGCCCTGGGTGCGCAGGGCATTGGTGCCGCCGGCGTTGCCGGAGCCCTGGGTGCGGATATCCACCCCGCCGAAGAACCTGCCCACTATGAGGCTGCCCATGAGGGAACCCAGCAGGTAGGCCAATAGGCAGCGGATACCGAGGGCGAGCATGGCGGAGGACCTGTCATCAGGGATAGGACGTCATTCTAGCAGCGCAGGTTTACAGGGGTACCTGATAACAGGGGGCTTAAGGCAGGGAGGCCGGGCCTGGAGGGCCCCAGGAGCCGGATTCCCGGGTGTTTCGGGGGGCGAAAGCTTTGAGCAAGAAGGGACTTGACGTGGCATTATGTTATATAACATAATGGGTTGCATCTGATTCAGGGAACAGAGGTTACTACTCTGTATGAAGGGGGGTTCGATGGATTACGACCTCATGAAGGACATCTTCATGGACCTGCGGCGCATCATGCGCGCCATGGACGTGCACAGCCGGAAGCTTGCCGGCAGCCACGGCCTGACGGGCCCACAGATGCTCTGCCTACGGGAGATCACCAGCCACGGCTCGCTCACCACGGGTGCCCTGGCGAGAGCGGTGGCGCTCAGCCCCGCCACACTCACCGGCATCCTGGACCGCCTCGAGGCCCGCGGGCTCGTGAGCCGTGAGCGGCGTCCCGAGGACAAGCGCCGGGTGCTGGTGTCGCTGACCGCCATGGGGCGGCAGATGTCCCAGGAACTGCCCTCACCTCTCCAGGAACGCTTCAGCGACCGCATGACGGAACTCTCCATCGATGACCAGACCGCCATCCGCATGGCGCTGGGCAGTGTGGCCCGCATGATGGAGAGTGACGTGGATGCCGCACCGGTCGACGCTCCAAACAAGAAGCGGTAAAGCACCTCTTTCATTTAAGCTAGCGGGACCTCAGGGGTGGGGTCCCGTATGCAATCTTCCAAAGCCATACTCATCATCAATCCGGAAGCCGGCCGCGGGCTGGGCCGCGAACGCGGCGCGGCCATCGGCCGCTATCTGCATGAGCTTGGGCTTCCCACCCGCATCCTCAACAGCGCCGGTCCCGGCGACGTCCAGACCAAGGTCCAGGCGGCCCTCGCGGAGAAGCCCAAGCTGGTGATCGCCGCCGGCGGCGACGGCACCGTGCACGAGGCGGTGAACGGCTGGATGCGGGCCGGCGGCGGCGCGCCGCTGGGCGTGGTGCCGGTGGGCACCGGCAACGACTTCGTGAAGATGCTGGACCTGACCCACGACTGGCGCGAAGCCTGCTGGCGCATCGTGCGCGGCGACACCCGCCGGGTGGATGTTGGGCGATGTACAGGGACGTACGAACGTCCCGGGAGGCAGGATGCCGGGAGGGACGGGTGCACCGACTTCTTCTTCGCCAATAGCCTCGGCATCGGCTTCGACGCGCAGGTGGCCCTGGAGGCCAACAAGATCCGCTGGATCCGCGGCAACGCCGTGTACGGCCTGGCCCTCGCCAAGATCCTGACCCTGATGCATTCCACCCCGGAAGTGCGCATCCGCCACGACGGGGAGAAACTCGCCACGCCCATCACCCTGCTGACCATCAACAACGGCCGCGTGGAAGGCGGTGCCTTCGTGATGGCGCCGGAAGCGGAGATCGACGACGGGCTCTTCGACGTGGTGGTGGCCAAGGGCATGGGACGGCTGGGGGTGCTGCAGCTCCTGCCCCAGGTGCTGAAGGGCCAGCACATGTCGCACCCTAAGGTGGTGAAGTTCCGGACCGGGCGGCTCTCAGTGGAGGCGGACGTGCCGCTGCCCATCCACGCCGATGGGGAGCTCACCTATACGGGAGCTAAGAAGCTCGAGATTGAAGTACTGCCGAGGGCGCTCGAAGTCATCTGTTGAATCAGGCGCTTCTTTTCTGGAAGGGCGAGCCCTTGAGAGAGCCCATATATATAGAGACCAGGGCTAAGGTCGCGCCGGCCATCTCCGGGCCGGTGAAATGCCGGCCGAAGAAGGCCCAATCCCAGATGAAAGCGAAGGTGGGCTGCAAGAGCAGCACCAGCCCCACCTGGGCCGTGCCCACGCCCCGGGCCATGGCGTTGGAGATCAAGACCCAACCCAGCACCTGGGGCACCAATCCATAGAGGAACAGCCAGCCGGCGTCGCCCCAGCCGGGGATGACGAAGGAATCGCCTTCGGCGCCCACCGAGGCGGCGAGTATGAGCGCGGTGATGAGGGAGACCACGGTGATGACGGCGTAGGAGGAACCGCCCTCCCCCGTGGTGCGGGTGCTGCGCAGGGTGAGGATGTAACCCGCGTAGCAGCCGGCGGTGATGAGGCCGAGCACCACGCCGACGTGGTATTGCGCCGAGAGCGCGCTCCAGCCGGAGCCCACCAGCAGGATGAGGCCGATCATGGCGAGGCCGATGGCGAGCCACTGGTAGATCGTGAGCCGTTCCTTGAAGAACAGTACCCCCACCGCCGCCAGCACGAACACCTGGAAGTTGGCGAGGAGCGTGGCGACGCCGGGGCCCACGTACAGGATGCTGCGGTGCCAGAGGCCGAGGTCCAGGGCGAAGAAGATGGCGGCGAGGGTGAGCACCAGGAAGGTCTTGGCGCTGACGGCGAGTTTCTCCCGCCGCCACAGCATGACGGCGAGCAGGATGCCGCCGCCGAAGAGCATGCGGTAGAAGGCGCTGACGGTGGGCGCCACGTGCACCAAACGCACGAAGACGGCTGAAAAACTGATTGCTATGGCGCCCGCCACCAATTGCGCCATGGCTTTGGAGTCTGGTTTCACCGATTTCTGCCCTCACTCAAAGGCGAAAGACCTTTGCCATGAGCCAGGCGTGCAGCCTGATTCTCCGCGGCAAGGTCGTGGAATCGAAGGGTGATGGATTTCGTATAAGGCAGGATGTGGACCAAATCGAAGTGAGTGCGCCGCTCGGTCGAGATGCTGGCCAATAGCTCATCGGCGACGGTACCGGGATAGCCGGTGAAGTAGCTGAGCGACGTGCATACGACTCTGCCGTGCTGGCTGGGCGCCGGGTCCGTCCCGCACCAGCGCTCTGCACTCTGGTCAGCCGATTGGTCATAGATGCCGTGGCTGCCGCTGGTATCGAAATTGTATTTGATGGGCTGTGCGGAATACAGGGAAACGAAGTCTTTCACCGGCGACAGAGTATAGACGCCGGAGAACTCCCAGTGGCAATCGCCCGGCAGATAGTGGTCGATATAGAACACGCCTTCATAGGCGCTGCCGTCCCACTTGAGTGCCACCGGCACCATGATGCTGGTCAGAGGGGGATCGCCGACTTGGCTCATCCGGCTCGAATACGGCCCGCAATACCTCCCACCCCCACCACCGAACGTGCCCAGCCATGTTCCAACGCTGTATTCGACCCCGAGCCTGACATCCAGGCTCGGCGGAGCCATGACGCGGAGTTTGACTTGTTCGGCAGGGTGCGGGTTGCGCTGCGGGGCCGTCAGAGGAATGTCGGGGCTCGTGTTCCGGCGCACCGCGTCACCGATCAATGCGGAGACGAACAAGACCGCCAGCACTGTAAATCCGATCGCGATGGTCTTGGGCAAGCTGGACTCTTTCATCCTGCAGCGGGCAGATGATCCGCCTTGATCAGACTTCCGCCCAAAGACGCATGAGGTTGGTACGGATCTTGGATATCTTCATGGCTTCGGGCGTGCCGGCGGCTACCTGCCGCGACCAGCGGGCCAGCTGCATGAGCTCGAACAGCATGTCGCGCTGGCTCTCGTCGCGCACGAAGCTCTGCAGCCAGGTGACGCCGCAGACGCGGCTGCCGCGGGTGACCTTGTTGACCTTGTGGATGCTGGTGGAGGGATACACCACCGCGGCGCCGGCCGCGAGCTTCACGCCCTGGGCGGCGCCGTCGCTGTTGATGACCAGCTCGCCGCCGTCATAGTCGGCGGGATCGGTGAGGAACACGGTGATGGAGAGGTCGGCGCGCATGGGATCGCCGCCGCCCATGATGGCGTTGTCCACGTGGCCGCCGTATTCCATGCCGCTGTCGTAGCGGTTGAACATGGGCGGCAGGAAACGCCGCGGCAGGGCGTATTGGCCGAGCAGCTCGCTCCTGAGCAGCGCGGCGCTGACGATGCGGCGCGGCTCTTCCATGGCCTTGTCGTTGGCCACGCTCTGCAGGTTGTGCTTGACGTCGCGCACGGCGGGGCCGGCGGTGGCCTTGCCGTCGTCGAACTTCACGTCCTTGAGCAGGCCGCGCAGCTGCGCGAGCTCTTCCTTGGTCAGGACATCCGGGACGGTCAGCAACATGCATATATCCCCATAAAAGCTGCGCCCATGAGACCCGTACCGGCGCGGGCTGTCAATATGCAAATTCGGATGAATATGCAGGCATGTTACAATAGGCGCTTATTCCTAGTGCTTTTTGGTTATCCCCCGTGGCCTCCAAGAAAATCCGTATCACTAACGTCCACCTCGACCTCGGCGCCGGGCGGCGCGGGACCGACATGGGCTCCTCCGCCATGCATGTGGCCGGCGTGGTGCCGGCCCTGAAGAAGATCGGCCACGAGGTGGTCGGCATGCATAACATCGGCCAGATCTCCATGGAGGCGGCCGAGCTCGGCGAGAAGAACGCCCGCTACCTGGGCGTGATCACCGAGGTGTGCCGCGACCTGGCGAGCACCGTGGAAGGCACCATGGACCAGGGTGAGTTCCCCCTGGTGCTGGGCGGCGACCATTCCCAGGCCATCGGCACCATCTCCGGCATGGCCAAGCACCTGCGCCGCAAGAACCTGGACCTCGGCGTGTTCTGGTGCGATGCCCATACCGACATGAACACCCCGGACAGCAGCCCTTCCGGGAACATCCACGGCATGCCGCTCTCGGTGCTCTTGGGCAACGGCCCGAAGGAGCTGACCAGCATCGCCGGCCGCGCCGCGGCGCTGAAGCCGGAGCACGTGGTGGTGTTCGGCGTGCGCCAGGTGGACGCGAAGGAAGCCAAGCTGGTGAAGGAGATGGGGGTGCGGGTGTACACCATGAGCGAGATCGACGCGCGCGGCGCCTCGGCCTGCCTCGAAGAAGCCATGGAGATCCTGAACAAGGCCTCCGGCGGCATCCACCTCTCCTATGACCTGGACGGCTCGGACCCGATGGTGGCTCCGGGCGTGGGCACGCCGGTGCCGGGCGGTCTGAACTTCCGCGAATCGCACCTGGTGTGCGAGGTCTTGGCCCGCAGCAACAAGCTGGTGGGCATGGAAGTGGTGGAGCTGAATCCCACCATGGATACCGAGAACAAGACCGGTAAGTTTGCCGTGTGGTTAATCCAATCGGCTTTAGGGCGTACGATTCTCTAAGCAAGACCCTCGCCCCTCTTTCGGGCTTCGCATCCTGCTTTGCCCGAAAGTCCTGGGCGTACAATCCCTGTACGCCCGCTAGCGGCTAACGCCGCTTCGCCCTCCCCCGAAGGGAGAGGGGTCGAGAAAGACCAGGCATCCATCAAGACTGGATTCCGGCTTCCGCCGGAATGACGGATAGGAGCATGCGATGGGCAAGCGTGTCGACGAGTTCAACGCCTTCCGCACCAAGATGAACGAGCGCATCCTCGCGGAGGATAACCGCGTGATCAAGCGCGTGTTCTCGGTGGACAGCCTGACCTATACGGAAGGCGCGCTCTCCAAGAAGACCAAGGAGCTGCTGGGACTCTCCACCTCCATGGTGCTGCGCTGCGACGATTGCGTGAGCTATCACATCGGGCAGTGCATCGAGTCCGGCTGCAGCAAGGAAGAGATCGTGGAGGCCATGAGCGTGGCGCTGGTGGTGGGCGGGACGATCGTGATCCCGCATATGAGACGCGCCATAGCATTCATGGATGAATTGCTCGAAGACCAGTCCGCTTAACCCAAGACTCACCGACCCATCCCTGGCGTGCCTTCTTGCCCCGTTGCGCGCTATGCCTCCTGCTACGCGCACAATCCAGGGCGTCATCCCTGGCGCCCGTTAATCGCATGCGATTAACCCCCGGCGGGGCGCTCGTCGCATGCGACGAGCTCATGGACGAGATGCTGGAAGACAAACCGGCCTAAGCTGGACGGACGGATGAAAGAAAAAGGGCCGCGCGAGCGGCCCTTTTTGTTGGAGTGCCCTGGGGCCTACTTCTTGGACGCCGGGGCTTCTTTGTCTTTCTTGGCGGCGGCGATCAAGCCTTTGACCACGCCCTCGAAGCGCTCCTGGGCCTCGGCCTGGCCGCCGAAGCGGTCGAAGTTGCCGGCGGCCATGGCTTCCGAGAGCACGGCGATGCGATCCGCCGGGGCCGGATGCGTAGCCATGAGCAGCTGCATGCTGCTGCTGTGGGGGTCCGTCGCTTCCAGGGTCTGGAGCACGGCGAGCAGGCCATAGGGGTCGTACCCCGCGCGCGCGGCCAGCACCACGCCCATGCGGTCCGCGTCCAGCTCGTCATCCTTGTCGAGACCCTTGGAGTACAGGGTGCGGGTGGCGCTGGAGACCTTGTCCATGAGCTGGTTGTCGAGGTCGCTGTTGTAGCCCTTGGCTTCCATGCCGACCTGGGCGGCCTGGCCGGCCAGGTCCATGCGTGCGCCCTTCTGCAAGGCGTTGAGGTGGTGCTTCAGGACCACGTGGCTGATCTCATGACCCAGCACGCCGGCCAGCTCCGCTTCGTTGTGCAGGTGCAGCAAGAGGCCGCGGGTGAGGAACACGTAACCGCCGGGGGCGGCGAAGGCGTCGATGTCGTCCGAGTCCACCACGGCGAAATGCCAGGGCAGGTCCGGCCGGTCGCTCTGCAGCGCGATCCAGAGGCCGACCTTGTTCACGTACTTCTGCACCGGGGCATCGTCGATGGGCTTGGAGGCGCCGAGCAGCGTGGCGGCGGCATCGCGGCCGATGGCGATCTCCTCGTCCTGGCTGGCGGGCGTGAAGGCCTGCTTGATGCTGTTGAAGATCTGATCCAGATGGATCTCGGCGGCGCCGGCGAGCGGCGCAGCAGCGATGAGCAGCCCGATGGCGAAGGCAGCGAGGCGGCGCTTCATGGCTTCACCTTCGCCAGGTAGCCGATCTTGGGTTTGGCGGTGAGCGGCACGTCGGCGGCGAAGTCCTTGGCTTGCCCTGGTTTGGCGGCCCAGTCTTCGAGCTCGGCGACCGCGGCGGGATCGGGTTTGGCGTTGGCGATGTCGCCGGTGTTGAGGCCGCGCACGCCGGTGCTGGCGGTGGTGCCGCCGCTGCCGGAGCGGCCGCTGTTGAAGAGGCTGGCCCAGTCCGTGCCCGGCGCCGCGGCGCCGCTGCTGGTGGCGTCGTAGCGGATGCTGGTCATGGGCAGCCAGCCGTCCTGACCCGTGGTGGTGCGCACGTGGTACCAGCCGCCCTGGCGCTCGATGACGGTGACGGCGGCGCCGTTCGGCACCGCGGCGACGACGCTGGCATCGGAGTGGGGTCCGGAGACCAGGTTGCCGGCCACCACGGTCTGGGCGGTGGAGGTGGCGGCGGCATGCAGGGCGCCCAATACCAGGAGCAGCATGGCGAGACTGAACCAGCGTGTCATGATTTCTTCTCCATGGGCTCGTACAGCAGTACCGGCTGTTCTCGGCCCTTAACTTTATAAGTACCCCGCTCCACGAAGTCAAAGGCGTCCCCGCAGCGCTCGCGGGTGGCGGCGGAGACCAGCACCCGGGCGATGCCCTTGGTCTGGCCCTCGATGCGGGAGGCCAGGTTCACGGTGTCGCCGATGGCGGTGTAGTCGAGCTTGTTCTCGGAGCCCATGAAGCCGACCACGGCCTGGCCGGTGTGGATGCCGATGCCGACGTCGAAGACCTCGGCGAGGTCGGCGCCGAGATCCTTGCGGAAATCCAGCAGCACTTCCGCCATCTCGAGGGCCGCGGCCACGGCGTGCTTGGCCTGGTCCGGGTCCTCCAGGGGCGCGCCCCAGAAGGCCATGATGCAGTCGCCGATGAACTTGTCGACGGTACCGTGGTGGCGGAACACCACTTCCACCTGGCGCGAGAAGTAGCGGTTGAGGATGGCCACCACCTGCTCAGGCGTGCGCGATTCAGAGAGGGTGGTGAAGCCGCGGATGTCCGAGAACAGCAGCGTGACCTCGCGGCTCTTGGCGCCTTCCTCGAGCAGGTTCTTCTGGCTCTTGACGAGCTCGGCCACCACCCGCGGATCGAGGAAGCGGCCGAACATGCCGATGGCGAGCTGGCGCTGGCGCTTCTCCTGCAGGTATTCGACCAGCGCCATGCTGAAGAAGAACAGCCAGCCGAACAGGACCGGCTGGGTGACGGGCAGCAACCAGCGCGCGTGCAGGAGCGCCATGCCGAGCAGGCCCACCAGCAGCGTGACGCCGACCAGGGCCAGGCCGGTGCGGAAGGGCCCGAGGCCGCGCAGGAACATGGCGCCGAGGCCGAGCAGGAGGGCGACGGAGAGCAAGGCGCCGGCCCAGGGCGGCGTGCGGCGCATCCAGTCGCCATCCTTGATGTTGGAGATGGCGGTGGCGAGGGTATCGACGCCGGGATAGGACGCGGCCAG
>DASXYJ010000139.1:0-9489 GCA_036502565.1 Gammaproteobacteria bacterium | reverse complement strand
GGTTTCAACGCGCCGCGCGAGTACGACTACACCCGTTCCGGCAATCCCACCCGTGACCTGCTGGGCGAGGCCCTCACCAGGCTGGACGGCGGCGCCGGTACGCTGGTCACCGCCTCCGGCATGGCCGCAGTCACCCTGCTGCTGCAGCTGCTGGAACCGGGCGACCGGTTGGTGGTCCCCCATGACTGTTACGGCGGCAGCTACCGGCTGTTCACCGCCTGGGCGCGCAAGCGGCATTTCGAACTGCTGGTGGTCGACCAGACGGATCCGGAGGCCCTGGCAGCGGCGCTCACCACCCGGCCGCGGTTCGTGTGGATAGAGACTCCCAGCAATCCGCTGCTGCGCATCACCGACCTCGGTGAAGTGGCAAGGCTCGCGCACGCCGCGGGCGCACTGGTGGTGGTGGACAACACCTTCCTCTCCCCGGCCCTGCAGCAGCCCCTGCGGCACGGCGCCGACTTCGTGCTGTACTCCACCACCAAGTACCTGAACGGCCACAGCGACGTGGTGGGCGGAGCGGTGGTATCGGCAGATACCGGACGGCACCAGGAGCTGGAATGGTGGGCCAACTGCTTGGGGCTCACCGGCGCACCCTTCGATAGCTACCTGACCTTGCGCGGCCTGCGGACGCTGCCGGCGCGCATGCGTGTGCACGAAGAGAACGCCACCGCCGTAGTGCGCCTACTAAGCCGTCATCCGGCGGTTGAGCGCGTGCACTATCCAGGCCTCCCCACACACCCCGGTCACGCCATCGCCGCGCAGCAGCAATCCGGCTACGGCGCCATGCTGAGCTTCGAACTGGGCGGCGGCGAGCCAGAGATACGCGCGTTCCTGGATGGCCTGCTTTGCTTCTCGCTGGCGGAATCCTTGGGAGGCGTGGAGAGCCTGGTGGCACATCCAGCGACCATGACCCACGCCTCCATGGATCCCGAAGCACGCCGGCGCGCGGGCATCGGCGACAACCTGTTGCGCCTATCCGTGGGTATCGAAGCCGCCGATGACCTGGTGCACGACCTTAAAGCCGGGCTTGACCGCGTCACCGAGCCTGACGCCGGCCGCTGTCAGGCGGTCGCCGGCGCACGGAAATAAGACGTAACCACCATCGGAGACCGTATCCATGTCGAGCGTGAAACCCCTGTCCGACATCTTGCCCGCACCTGCTGCGCACGCCGGCCCGGTACGCCGCGTGCAATTGCTGCTCGCGGGCTTCAGCGGCCGGGTGGGCGGCGCCCTGCTCCGGCTCATCGCCACGGAGCGCGCGCGGCTCGCGGCGGAGTCCTGTCTCGAACTGCACGTGAGCCTGGCGCTCAACCGCAGCCTCGCCGTGTGGCGCGATCCGGATGCAGCCTGGCGGGAGACACGGCTGGCGCGGCGCGCCGGCGACTGGCCGGCGCTGTTGCAGCGTTTCAGCGCTCCACCGGGACCGAAGCTGCTGGTGGACTGCACCGCGTCCGCGGAGGTGGCGGAGCAGTACCTGCCGCTGCTGCGCGCCGGCGTCGGCGTCATCACCGCCAACAAGATCGCCGACAGCGGCAGCAGCGCGCACTACCGGGACCTGCGGACGGCGGCGGCTTCCTCCGGCGCGCCCTACCGGAACGAGACCACGGCCGGCGCGGCGCTGCCGCTGCTGGCGCCCTTCGCGGACCTGCGTGCCAGTGGCGACGAAGTGCGACGCGTGGAAGCCGTGCTCTCGGGCACGCTCTCCTTCGTATTCCAGCGCCTGAACGCGGGGCTGCCGTTCTCGGCGGCGGTGCGGGAAGCGCGGGAACTGGGTTACGCCGAGCCGCATCCGGCTGAAGACCTGAAGGCGCAAGACAGCGCGCGGAAGCTGCTGATCCTGCTGCGCGAAGCGGGCATGCCCATAGAGCCGGGGGACATATCCGTGCAGGGGCTCTCGCCCGCATCGCTGGACGCGGAGTCCGATCCGGAGCGCTACCTCGCGGGACTGGAAGCCTATGACCAGGCTTGGGGCGCGCGCGTGGCAGCCTCGCGCAGGCAGGACTTGCGCCTGGTGTGCCTGGCGGAATACGACGGCCGCGGCGCGCGTATCGGAGTGACCGAAGTCCCGGCCGCCGATCCGTTCGCGGGACTCGGCCCGGGGGAGAACCTGGTGCGCGCCTGGACGCGGCGCTATCAGCCGGTGCCGCTATCCATAGCAGGCCCCGGCGCCGGTACCGAGGTCACGGCGGGCGGGCTGCTCACGGACATCCTCAAGGCCGCGACCTTAAGCCAGCGAAGTCGAGCCGGTTTCGGGTAGCCTAAGGACATCGTATCGAGGGGTTCGAGGATGTCCTTCCTGCCGCAAGTCGCCGTGTTCCTGATCGCCGCCTGCCTGGCGGTGCCGCTGTCGCGGCGCTCCGGTTTCGGCTCGGTGCTGGGCTATCTGGTGGCCGGCGTGGTGATCGGCCCCTGGTGCCTGAAACTCATCACCGACGTGCCCACCATCCTGCAGTTCTCCGAGATCGGGGTGGTGCTGCTCTTGTTCATCATCGGCCTGGAGCTGCAACCCTCGCGCCTGTGGGTGATGCGGCACACGGTGTTCGGCATGGGCACGCTGCAGGTGGCTGTGACCACCCTGCTGCTGGCCATCGGCGCGCACTTCCTGGGGCTGGGCCTGGTGCCGGCGCTCGTCGCCGGTTTCGGCCTGTCCCTGTCCTCCACCGCGTTCGTGTTGCAGATGCTGGGGGAGAAGCAGCAGCTCGCCACCAGCCACGGCCGCGCCTCCTTCGGCATCCTGCTGTTCCAGGACGTGGCCGCGATCCCGGTGCTAGCGGTGCTGGGCGTGCTCTATGGCGACGGCGACACGCAGCACGCGCACATCGGCATGAAGTTCATCCTCATCGCTGTGGTGCTGACGGTGCTGGCCCTCGGCAACCGGGTGGTGCTGCGCTTCCTGTTCCGGCTGGTGACCCAGTTCGGCAGCCCGGAGATCTTCACCGCCTCGGCGCTGCTGATCGTGATCGGCGCGGGGCTGGTGGCCGGCTCGGTGGGCCTGTCCATGGGCCTCGGCGCCTTCATCGCCGGCATATTGCTGGCGGACTCCGACTACCGCCACGAGTTCGAGGCGGACATCGAACCCTTCAAGGGCCTGCTGCTCGGTCTCTTCTTCATGGCCGTGGGCATGTCGGTGAACCTGGGGCTCATCGTGCAGACGCCGCTGGCGGTGCTGGGCATCCTGGTGGCACTGCTGGCGCTCAAGATGGCGACGCTCTACGGCCTCGGCAAGCTGTTCCGGCTGCCGGAGTCCGGGGCCCGCAACCTGGCCTTCGTGCTGCCGGCGGGAGGCGAGTTCGCCTTCGTGCTGTTCAACGCCGCAGTGGGCTACCAGCTCTTCGACCAGCGGCTCACGGACCTCCTGAACCTGGCGGTCACGCTCTCCATGGCGGCCACGCCCTTCCTGGTGCTGCTGAACGAGAAGGTGCTGGACAAGTTCGTGGAGGACCGCAGGGAACCGGAATACGACCCCATCGACGCGCCGGCCAACCCGGTGATCATCGCCGGCATGGGCCGCTTCGGCCAGATCGTGGGCCGCCTCTTGCGCATGCAGGAGATCCCCTTCACGGCGCTGGAAGCGGACGTGGAGCAGGTGGAGACGCTGCGCAAGTTCGGCAGCCGCGTGTACTACGGCGACGCCTCGCGACTGGAGCTGCTGCGCGCCGCCAAGGCGGAGCAGGCGAAGTTCCTGGTGCTGGCCATCGACGGCATCGAGGCCTCGGTGAAGGCCGCGGAGATGGTACGCAAGCATTTCCCCGAGCTCACGGTGCTGGCGCGGGCCCGCAACCGCCACCACATGCACCTCTTGCGCGAACAGGGCGTGCAGGTGATCGTGCGTGAGACCTATTACTCGAGCCTGCACCTGGCCGAGGACCTGCTGCAACGCCTGGGGATGGAGAGGGCCGCGGTGGAGAAGCTGGTAGCCACCTTCGAGAAGCACGACCACGCGCTGCTGGACCGCCAGTTCGCGGTGTTCCGGGACGAGGAGAAGCTGGTACAGACCTCCAAGCAGGCCGCGGAAGAGCTTGAACAGCTGCTACAGGAAGACCGGGCTCAGGCTACCGAGAACTGAGTACAGAGGCGCCCGTGACAGAGTCGGACGTCGAAGACGGAGCCGCGGAGCAGAAGGTGAAGGCGGAGCGCCGAAGGAAGCTGATCATCGCCTGGACCAACGTGGTGGTGATGACGTGTTTCCTGCTCTACCTCACGTGGAAGTGGTACGCCGATCCCGGCGCCACCTGGCAGCACTGGGCATGGATCCTGGTCCAGGCGTGGGTCTTCATCTGGGTAATCAACAGGATCATCTCCAAGACCTTCGCCGAATAAGGCCCCTAGCCACGGAAAGGCTACGAGAAGCGTCGCGAGCGAAGGAAGGGCTAGGCGCGCGAGGCGCTCGTCCCTCTCGGGCATCCTGCCCTTCGGGACACGTACGCATCCTGCTACAGGCAGCTTTTCGGCTATGCTGGGACCACACTGCCCTAAGGAAGGGGTGCGGCAGCGTGAGATGCTTAGGGTGCTAAAGAAGCCTTTGGGGAAACTGCTTTTACTCGGCGCGGCGCTCATCTGCGCCCTGCCCGTCCTCGCGCTCGAACCCGGCAAGGACTTCCACGACTACGCCGCCGACACCTGGTCCGTGGAGCAGGGGCTGCCGCAGATCACCGTGCTCTCCATGGTGCAGGACCCGCAGGGCTACATGTGGTTCGGCACCCAGGACGGCTTGGCGCGCTTCGACGGCGTGACCTTCAACCAATATCTCCCGGCGCACTGGGTGCAGGCGCTCAGCGTGGACCAGGACGGCACGCTCTGGTTCGGCATGAACAAGGGTGCCGGTTACTTCGCCAAGGGCGACGTGCACGCGCTCGGCCGCGCGCGCGGCGAGAAGAAGGACGTGAACCCGGACTCGGACATGCGCGCGCTGCTGTCGGTGGACGGGCGCCTCCTGGCCGCCACCGACGCCGGCCTGATGCGCCTGGACCGGGACGGTATCCACCGCGAGCACTCGCTGCCGGCGCTGCCGCTGTTCTCGCTGCTGCAGTGGCACGGCGCGCTGTGGGCCGGCGGCATCGGTAAGCTCTACCGCATCACCAACAGCGGCGTGCAGGCGCTGGACGCGCCGGAGGGCGCCGGCACCCAGATCACGCATCTCACGGTGCACGACGACGCGCTGTGGGCCGGCACCAGTCGTGGGCTGTTCCGCCTCACCGGTCAGGGCGGCTGGACCCGCGCCGCCAACGATCCCGCCGAACTACGCCTGGCGGTGAACACCTTCTACGGGGACTCGGACGGCAACTTCTGGGTGTCCACCAACGCGGGACTCGCGCGGCTCTCCGGCGATTCCATGCAGCAGTTCTTCTCCAGCCGCGATCACGAGGCGGTGGCGCAGCTCGAGTCCATATATGAGGACCGGGAACACGACCTGTGGCTCGGTTCCCACGCCCACGGTGTGACGCGCCTGTGGAACGGCTACACGCGCCGCTACGGCGCGGACCAGGGCCTGGGCGAGCAGCTGGTGTGGGCGGTGACCCCGAACCTGAGCGCCGGCCACAGCGGCCTGTGGGTCGGCACTGCCAACGGCGTGTACCTGCTGAAGGGCGACGCCGCGAAGCTGGTGGTGCCCGGCTCCGCGCTGCCGGAACCCACGGGCTACGTGTTGATGGACGACGGCGCCAAGCTCTGGATCGGCACCCACAGCGGCCTGGTGCAGTTCGCAGACGGGCGGGTGAGCCGCCCCGCGGCGCTGGCGCCCCTGGACGGCATCTCCATCTCCGGCCTCTTGCAGGCCCACGACGGCACGGTGTGGATCGCGACGCTGGACGGTGTGTTCCACTACGCCGACGGCGCCCTCACCCGCTACGGCATGGACTCCGGGTTCAAGGACGTGCGCTCGCGGATGCTGTTCGAGACCCACGACGGCAAGCTGCTGGTGGGCACGCTGGCGGGCCTCTACCAGTTCGACGGCACGAGGTTCCAGCCCCTGGGCGGCGACGCGGGCCTGGTGCAGTTCGTCACCACCGTGGCCGAGCCGCGTCCCGGCATGCTGGTGGTGGGCGTGTTCGACCCGGACCTGCTTTACGTGTATCTCGGCGGCCATTGGCGCAGCCTGCACAGCGCCCAGGGCCTGCCGGCCAACGTACCCACCTACATGACCCGCGACGGCAGCGGCGACTGGCTCTGGGTCGGCGGCCTGCAGGGCATCTACCGGGTGAAGCTGGATGAGCTCGCCGCCCTCGCCGGCGGCAGCGCGGATCACGTCACGGCCCAGCCGATCCTCAGCGAGCAGGGCCGCTGGTCCGGCAGCGAGAAGGGCCTGTGCTGCAACGGCGCCGGCAACGCGCGCGGCTGGTTCGACGGCGCCGACCTCTGGTATCCGACCCGCGGCGGCGT
Organism: Gammaproteobacteria bacterium; assembly: GCA_036502565.1. Taxonomy (GTDB): domain Bacteria; phylum Pseudomonadota; class Gammaproteobacteria; order Natronospirales; family REEB76; genus DASUBN01. The sequence goes on along the minus strand of DASXYJ010000139.1, from coordinate 3,111 downwards.
GGTGAGCGTGGACACCCGCCACGTGCGCTTCAACAACGTGGTGCCGGACGCGGTGGTCGAGGCGGTGCGCTACGGCGGCCAGTGGCACGACAACCTGGGTGAGACCTTCAAGATCCCCTCGCGGGTGCGGGACCTGGCGTTCCGCTTCTCGGTGCTGAGCTTCCAGAATCCCAACAGCGTGCAGCTGAGCTACCGGCTACAGGGCTACGAGGACGAGTGGCAGAACGTGGAAGACCTCACGCGCCGCGTCGCCAACTACACCAACCTGGCGCCGGGCGACTATGTGTTCGAGGTGAAGGGCACCAACAACGCGGGCGTGGCGTCGGGGGACAACACCAGCTTGAGCCTGCGCATCGAACCCTACTTCTACGAGACCTGGTGGTTCCGGGTGCTGGCGGTGCTGGCCATAGTGCTGCTGGCGTTCCTGGGCTACCGGCTGCAGGTGCGCAACCTGCGCAAGCAGCGGGAGTACCTGGAGAAGATGGTGGCGGAACGCACCGAGGCGCTGCGCCAGCTCAACCGCCAGCTGGAGGACGCCAGCACCACCGACCCCCTCACCGGCCTCAAGAACCGCCGCTACCTCGGCCAGCAGCTGCCCTCGGACCTGGCGCATTTCCGCCGCGAGCGGGAGAAGCCGGAGAACGCCGAGCATGTGATCGTCTTCGCCATCGCCGACGTGGACCACTTCAAGTCCATCAACGACCGGGCCGGGCACTTCGCCGGCGACAGCCTGCTGAAGCAGATGGCGGAGCGTCTGGTGGCGAGCGTGCGCGCCGGACACTACGTGGTGCGCTGGGGCGGCGAGGAGTTCCTGATCGTGTTCCGGCCCATGCCACGGAATGAAGTGGCCCGCGTGGTTGACCGGGTCCACAAGGCCATCAGCGAGCGGGCCTTCATATTGCCGGGGGGCGAGAGCCTCAAGGTGACCTGTTCCATCGGCTACACGGAATACCCGTTCCTGCCGGGGGCCCCGGACCGGGTGGACTGGGAGCTCCTGGTGAACCTGGCGGACCACGCCCTCTACGCCGCCAAGGATGCCGGCCGCGACAAGTGGTATGGCCTGCGCCCCGGCCCGCGCTTCGACGTGGGCGCGGTGCGCGACGACCTCACCCGCGGCATCGCCCATGCCATCAAGACCAAGAAGGTGGTGCTGGTGGATACGGTGGAACCGGACCCCGCCGGCCGTTCCAAGTCGAAAGCCCGCGGCTAGCTCGCCTGCGCAAAAAAATCCGGCCAGCCTTTCGGCTGGCCGGATCTCATCTCTTAGCGCTTAGTTGATGCCAGCGAGGGCATGGGCCGCCTTGAGCAGCTCGTGCCCCTGGCGGATCAGCTGCTCCCGATGCCCGTCGTCGCCGGCGTCATCGTGGCCGTCATGGGCGCGCTGGTCGCCGTGCTCGCCGTCGCCGGAGCCGTCCAACAGGCCCTGCATGCGCTGCACCAGCGCATCGCGCTGGGCGGCGAGCCGCTGGATCTGCTGCTCGGTGGCGAGGTAGGTGGCGTCGTCGGCCTTGATGCCGTTGGTGGAAGCCACGATCAGCGAGTGGGCGAAGTCGCCGTAGGGCGCGTCGAGCTGCTTGTACAGGTCGCCGAGCTCGGTGAAGGAGCGGCTGTTGCCGCCCTTCGCCGCCGAAGCCGTGAGGGCCTCGGTGATGACCCGGCCGTCCGGCTGGTAGTCGCCGCGCAGGCCGATCAGCGCGTCCGTGGTGGGCACGATGTCGGTGTGGTCGGTCCAGGTATCCACGTCGAGGCCGTTGCTGGCCACGCCGGGCCCGACCAGGCCCAGCCAGGTCTGGCCGATGTCGTTGGAGTAATCACCGTGGATCCAGGCGAAGCCGTCGTTCACGCAACCCTGGCTCTTGCCCGAGCAGGGGCTGCTGGTCTCGAGGAAGTAGTCCGGGACCGAGAACATTGTGAACGACATGTTGCGCTGGGAGTCGGCGTCGATCATGTGGATGGCCTTGAGGGTCGGGGCGTCCACGAAGAAGCGGCCGATGGGCGTCAGCTGCGTCGCGTCGATGTAGGGATCGAAGCCCTTCAGGTTCACCGCGGCGCGCTCGAAGTCGCGCAGTACCGGGTTGAGCACCACCTGGCCGTTGCCATCCACCGCCTGCGGCTGGCCGTCGATGTAGAAGCTCGGGGCCGAGTCGAAGGAGATGTCATAGCCGGTGCCGTCGATCTGGCTGCCCAGCAGGTAGGTCATGTTGTAACCGACCTCGCCCACCAGCGGACCGTTCTCGTTGGCCGGCGGCCACACCGAGGGACCGGTCCAGGTAGCCACGCTCTGACCGCCATTGGTCAGGTCGAACTGACCGTGGTGGGGATTGGTGGAGACGGTGTTGTACACGCAGGGCGTGGTCACGCCGTCGCAGCCCTGGGCCTGCTGTCCGGCATAGTGGTCGTTCTCGTCGGCGGTGACGATGAAGAGCGTGTTGCCCTTGTTGATGCCGTCATGGGCCAGGCGCTGGAAGAAAGCCGCGAAGGCCTGGTCGTAGGTCTTGAGCGCCGCCACGTAGGCGGCCTCACCCGGACCGTAGGCGCCGCCGCCGGCATGGTTGTCGTGCAGGTCCGAGACGTAGGCGTAGGTCACCGGGATGCCGGCTTCCTGCATCTGCGCCACGTAGCCCAGGCTGTTCGGCGCGGTCATGCCGTCGAAGCCCGGGAAGCCCGGCTGGCCGAAGGAGTCCGCCACCTGAGTGGTGCCGTACACGTCCTGCACTGCCGCCGCGCCCCTGGCGATGGCGGGGTTCACGTACTTGGCGCCGAACAGGGCCTGGTAGCCCTGGTAGCCGCCCGGTTCATCCGGGAGCAGGTCCGCCTTGGCGTCAGTGGCGTTGGAGCAGATGCTGGACGAACCTTTGGCGCAGTGCACCGCGATACCCTCGAAGTCGGTGGCGGCGACGGTCGCCGCGGCCGAGCCGAAGGGCGCGGTCTGGGAGGCGAAGCTCTCCTGCCATTCCGGCGAGTTGGCGCCGAAGATGGTGGTCGGATCGCCGGTCTCGTTGACAGGGTCGGCCGCCGGTTCCCAGACCTCCACGTTCTTGGCGTGGGCCTTGGTGAGCGGAGCCGCCAGGTTGATGAAGAAGCCGGAGAAGCCGCTGACCACCGCGGTCT
>DASXYJ010000138.1:0-2777 GCA_036502565.1 Gammaproteobacteria bacterium | reverse complement strand
ATCTTGGCCTTGCCGGTCTCGTGGCCTTCCTGGATCAGGCATACGCCGAAGCCCTGGGTGCCCTTCATGCAGCGGCTCACCATGTCGATGTAGCGGGTCTCGAAGATGCGCAGCGGCAGGGCGCCGCCGGGGAACAACACGGTATTCAGGGGAAACAGTGCTATCTCAGACATTCAGCAGCGCGGAGCCGCGTTCCGTTCCAGCCGGTCTATGAGTTTCTCGTGGAAGCCGCCGAAGCCGCCATTGCTCATGACCACGATGTGATCGGTGCGATGGACCTCGGACATCACCGCATCCACCAGGGCATCCACGTCGCGGATCACGCTGGCCCGGGTACCCAGGGCACTGAAGGTGCCCGCCACGTCCCAGTTCACGTTGGGGGCCTGGTAGACGAACACCCGGTCCGCGCCGGAGAAGGCTTTCGCCAAGCTGTCGCGGTGTACGCCCATCTTCATGGTGGCGGAACGCGGCTCCATCACCGCGATGATCCGCTGCTTCCCTACCCGGCCGCGCAGGCCCGCGAGGGTGGTGGTGACGGCGGTGGGATGGTGGGCGAAGTCGTCATAGACCGTGACACCATCGACCTCAGCGCGCACTTCCAGGCGACGCTTCACGCCCTTGAAAGTGCCGAGCGCCGCCGCAGCCTGCGCCGGCGTGACACCTGCATGCTGCGCGGCGGCCATGGCCGCCAGCGCATTGTTCACGTTGTGGGTGCCGAGCAGGCTCCACTCCACCCGCGCCACCTTCTGTCCCTTGTAGAGGACATCGAAAGCGCTGCCATCGGCCTTAGGCTGTGCAGCTTGCCAGTCGCCGCTGCCGAAACTCTCTTGCGGGCTCCAGCAGCCGCGCTGCAGCACCCGCCGCAGGGCCGCGTCGTCGCCGTTCACCACCAGCAGGCCGTTGCCGGGCACCGAGCGCACCAGGTAGTGGAACTGGGTCTCGATGGCGGCCAGGTCCGGGAAGATATCCGCGTGGTCGAACTCGAGGTTGTTCAGGATCGCGGTACGCGGCCGGTAGTGCAGGAACTTGGAACGCTTGTCGAAGAAGGCGGTGTCGTACTCGTCCGCCTCCACCACGAAATGCTTGCCCTCGCCCAGGCGCGCCGAGACACCGAAGTCCGGAGCCACGCCGCCGATGAGGAAGCCGGGCTTCAGGCCCGCCTGGTCCAGTATCCAGGCCAGCATGGAGGTGGTGGTGGTCTTGCCGTGGGTGCCGGCCACGGCGATCACGTGGCGGCGGTGCAGGAGTTGTTCGTAGAGCCACTGCGGTCCGGACTGGTAGGCGAGGCCCTCCGCCAGCATGTGCTCCACCGCGGGGTTGCCGCGGGACATGGCGTTGCCCACCACCACCATGTCGGGTGCGGGCTTGAGGTGTTCGGCCTTGTAGCCCTGGAACAGCTTTATCCCCAGCGCTTCCAGCTGGGTGCTCATGGGCGGATACACGTCCGTGTCGGAACCCTCGACCTCGTGGCCGAGCGCCTTGGCGAGGGCCGCGATGCCCCCCATGAACGTGCCGCAGATGCCGAGGATATGTATACGCATGGGAATCCGGTGGCTCGCAGCATGATAACCTGTGCCACTCCGATTTTCCCTCGATGCCCATCGCATGTCCGATCCCTACCTCTACGTCGATACGCCCGCTGCCCTGGATGCCCTCTGCGCCAAGCTCAAGGGCCAGCCCTGGATCGCCGTCGACACGGAGTTCATGCGGGAGCGTACCTACTATCCGGAGCTGTGCCTGGTGCAGGTGGCGACGGACGAGGTGGTGGCCTGCATCGACCCGCTGCCCCTGCCCTCCCTGAAGCCGCTATTGGACGTATTGCTGGACCCGGCCACGGTGAAGGTGTTCCACGCGGCACGCCAGGACCTGGAGATCTTCTTCAACCTCACGGGCAAGGTACCGGCCCCGGTGTTCGACACCCAGGTGGTGGCGCGCTTCCTCGGCCATCCGGACCAGTCCGGCTACGGCGCCGTGGTGCAGGCCATCCTCGGCATCAGCCTGGACAAGAGCCATGCCCGCACCGACTGGATGCGTCGGCCCTTGCCGCCCGCGGCGCTCGAGTACGCCGCCGACGACGTGCGGCACCTGCGCAACCTCTACAAGAAGCTGGAAGCAGAGTTGGCTTCCCGCGGCCGCGCCGGATGGGCCGAGCCGGAACTGAAGGCGCTCACTGACGAGAAGCTCTACAAGCCGGACCCGGAGAACGCCTGGCAGCGCATCCGCAGCATCCAGCGCATGAAGCCCAAGGCCGCCGCCATAGCGAAACCCCTGGCCGCCTGGCGCGAACATACCGCCATCGCCGAGAACCGCCCGCGCCAGTGGATATTGAAGGACGAGGCGCTCATGGACCTCGCCAAGCAGCAGCCTGCCGACATCGCCAGCCTCGCCGCGGTGCGCGGCGTGGGCGACGGGCTCGCCAAGCGTCACGGCGCGGAGCTGCTGAAGATACTCCAGGAAGGCGGCGGTGCACCGGCGGAGCGGGAACGCGCGCCCGCGTCCCTGAGCACCCGCCAGGACGCGCTGGTGGACGCCCTCACCGCCATCGTGCGTCTCAAGGCCGCGGACGGCCAGGTGAGCGCGGCGAGCCTCGCCAATCGGGGCGAACTGGAAAGGTTGGTGCGGGGCGAACGGGAACTGGAGATCTTGAAGGACTGGCGCCTGGCCATGGCCGGCCAGGCTCTCTTGGACTTCGTGGCCGGCAAGCACGCGCTCGCCGCGGGCGAGGCAGGCCTGGATATCCTGCCCCGCTAGGACCTACTTCTTACCTTTCTTTTTCT
>DASXYJ010000137.1:0-4003 GCA_036502565.1 Gammaproteobacteria bacterium | reverse complement strand
CGGAGGTTCCTTTGGTGGCGGTGGCGCCTCGGGATCATGGTGAAACATGCATAGATTCACTGACACCGAACGCGCCGAGATCACCGCGGCCATCCAGGCCGCGGAGAAGCGTACTAGCGGCGAATTCGTGGCCGTGGCGGCCCGCGCCAGCGACACTTATTTCTCGGTGGCCTTGCTATGGGCGGCGGGCCTCGCGCTGATAGTACCGGCGCCACTGCTGCTGTTCAGCCAGCTGCGCTTCCTGGACATCTACCAGGCGCAGATCGTGGCGTTCATCCTGCTCACCCTGCTGTTCGAGTTCCTCCCCGGCCTGCACATGGCCCTGGTGCCGAAGCGGCTGCGCCATGCGCGGGCGAGCCGCCTGGCCCATGCCCAGTTCTACGAGCAGGGCGTGCAGCTCACCCGCGAGCATTCCGGCGTGTTGCTGTTCGTCTCTTTGGGGGAGCGTTATGTGGAGATCGTGGCGGACAAGGGTATCCACGAGAAGATCGGCGCGGAGCGCTGGCAGGCGATCGTGGATGGCTTCACGGCGAAGGTGGGGGCAGGTGACGTGACCGGCGGCTTCACAGGCGCCATCGCCGCCTGCGGCGAGGCCTTGGCTGAGCATTACCCGGCGCGGGGCGATGACACTGACGAGTTATCGGACGGATTGATCGAGATCTGAGGCGAGACGCCTAGATCGCATCCTTGATGTTGCCGGTCCTATTCGTCGTGTCCTGCTCGATGTCGCGCATGAAGTTCTGCACGAAGTTGCGCATGGACACCGGCGCGAAGTCGAGGCAGGTCTGGCCGCCAGCGGAACGCATCTCCGGCTTGGCGCCCGCCGCCAGCAGCATGGCTGCGTAGTCCCTGTTGATGGGGTTCCAGGAGTTGGTCACCTGCATCAACGCGGTACGGTTGGTACCCTCGATGGTAAGGTTCGGATCCCAGCCCGTATCCAGCAGGTTCTTCACCCGGCGCACGCCCTGGTCGCTGCGGTCGGTGACGAGTTCGTAGAGGAAGTTCTGCTTCTCGCCGAAGGGCTTCCAGATATGCAGGGCACGGCGCATGGCCATCTGGGCGGCTGCGGTGTTGTCGAGGATGGCGAGCACGCAGGCCTGGGCATGGGGGCCCGCCAGCAGGATGTCCAGTTCCACCTTGGAGGCTTCATCGTTGCGCAGGCAGGCGTCCAAGGCGCGCTGGGTCACCTTGTTCATGTTCTTGGCGCGCAGGCGCTCGACGTCGGCGTCGGTCATGGGTCCCTTACCCCTGAGTCATCCCATCCATTATGTCTACATTATGTCTAATAGAGAACAGTCCTCACCCTAAAAGCATAGAGCCCGCCCGGGAGCCCATCGCAACATTTCGTATGCGATGGATTCCCGAGCGGGCTTGAGGTCTCTGGGGCCTTAGGGTTTGGGAGCCGCCTGGATGCCGAGGCTGTAGGCCAGGAAGGCCCACACGTCCACGGTCTGGGCGATGCGCTTGTCGGTGGGCATGTAGCCGTGGCTGGTGTTGGTCTCGATGCGCACCAGCACCGGGTTGTCACAGGCCTGTGCCGCCTGCAGCGCCGCGCCGAACTTGTAGGTGTGGCTCGGCACCACCCGGTCGTCGTGGTCCGCGGTGGTGAGGAGCGTCGGTGGGTAGCAGGTACCCGGCTTCACGTTCTGCACCGGCGAATAGGCGCGCAGCCACTCGAAGGCCTTGGGGTCGCTGGTGGAGCCGTACTCCGAGGCCCACAGCGCGCCGCCGGAGAACTTCTCGTAACGCAGCATGTCCATCACGCCCGCACCGCCGTAAGCCGCGCCGAAGAGCTGCGGGTTCTCGGTGATGCTGGCGCCGACCAACAGGCCGCCGTTGGAGTAGCCGGAGATTCCGAGGCGCTTCACGCTGGTGTAGTGCTCGCTCACCAGGTACTTGGCGGCCCAGGCGTAGTCGTCGAACACGTTCTGCTTCTTGCCGAACATGCCGGCGGAATGCCAGGCCTCGCCGTACTCGCCGCCGCCACGCAGGTTCGGCACCGCATACACGCCGCCGAGCTCCAGCCACACCGGCAGGATCGGGTTGAAGGAAGGCGTGATGCTGATGTCGAAGCCACCGTAGGCGTAGAGCAGCGTCGGATTGTTGCCGTCGAGCTTCAAGCCCTTCTTGGCGGTGATGAACATCGGAATCTTGGTGCCGTCCTTGGAGGTGTAGAACACCTGCTTGGTCTCGTACTGCGAGGCGTCGAAGGGCACCTTCGGCGCAAAGAAGGTGCTGGTGCTGCCTTCCTTCAGGTCGTAGCGATAGATGCTGGTGGGGTTCAGGTAGGAGGCGAAGGAGTAGAAGATCTCCGGGGTGTCATTGCGGCCGCTCACCGCCAGCACCGAGCCCAGGGTCGGGAACTTCAGCTCGCCCTTGGCGGCGCCGTCCGGCGCGTACAGCTTGACCTTGCTGTGGGCATCCTTCAGGTACTGCACCACCACTTGGCCGCCGATCAGATAGGAAGCTTCGATCACATCCTGGGCTTCCGGTACCACGGTCTTCCAGTGCTTGGGGTCCGGGTCCGAGAACTTGAAAGACACCACCTTGCGGTTGGGTGCGTCCTTGGAGGTCTGCAGGAACAGGGTGTCGCCCATGTCGTCCAGGGGCTGGTACTGGGCGCTGTTGTCCGTGAACAGCGGTTTGATGGCAGCGCTGGTGTCCGGCTTCTTGGGATCGCCCAAGTCGGCGTAGTACAGCTCGTTCTGGGCATCGTTGCCGTTGCTGAGCGTGATGTAGAGGTAGCGGCCGTCCTCGGACACGGAGCCGCCCACGATCCAGGTGGCCAAGTCGGGACGTGCATAGATCAGCTTGTCGGCACTCTGGGCTGTGCCCAGCACGTGGTAATAGAGGGTCTGGTCCTTGATCTCGGAGGAGATGGCCTTGCCTTCCGCCGGCGCCGGATAGCGCGAGTAGAAGAAGCCCTTGCCGTCATGGGTCCAGGCCAGCCCTGAGAACTTCAGCCACTTCACGTCATCGCTCAAGTCCTTGCCTGACTTAAGGTCACGCACGTGCACCTCATCCCAGTCAGAGCCGCCCTGGGACAAGCCGTAGGCGAAGTAGCGTGCGTCGTCGGAGGGCACCCAGAGCGCCAGGTCCACGGAACCGTCCGGCGACAGGGCGTTGGGGTCCATGAGCAGCACCGGCTGCTTGTCCTGCGGACCCTGCATGTAGACCACGGACTGGTTCTGCAGACCGGAGTTCTTGGTGAAGAACAGCTTGCCGCCCACGCGATAGGGCGTGCCTACCTTTTCATAATTCCATAACTGCTTTAAGCGCTGCTGCATCCAGGGGCGCTCGGGGATCTTGTCGAGATAGGCGAAGGTGAGCTTGTTCTCGGCCTCCACCCACTTGGCGACTTCGGGATCGTTGAGGTCTTCCATCCACGCGTAGGGCGCGGGGACCTTCACGCCGTGGTAGTCGTCGACGGCAGAGGTTCGCCGCGCAACGGGGTACTCCGATTTATCCAGCTTATGTTGTGCCGCCTGGGCCGCGCCCACGGTCGGCATGGGCGGCACGGGGTTTGCGAGCGCGAGGACGGAGAAGAACGCAGTAGACAGGAACACCAGGACAGTGCGCATCGCAGTCTCCTAAGGAGGTATCGAAACCGTCCCCAAGCATAGACCGTCCACGCGTAATGTACGAAGTGTCTGGCAGCGGAACTTATGCGGGCTGGGTGTTGTCTTGCAGCGCCTTGAGGCTCACGTAGTCCACCTTGCCGGTACCGAGCAGGGGCAGCTTGTCCAGCAGGCGGATGTCCTTGGGTACCGCCAGCTCCGGCAGACCGAGGCCGCGGGCCGCCGCCGACAGGGCCTCGCGCTTGAGTCCGGGTGCGGTGGTATAGAGCACCAGCGCCTCGCCCTTGGCGGCGTCGGCGCGGCTCAGCACCGCGTGCTGTGCTTCCGGCGCGGCCCTGGCGGCCAGCTGCTCCACCACTTCCAGCGACACCATCTCGCCGCCCAGCTTGGCGAAGCGTTTGGCGCGGCCGCGGATGGAGATGAAA
>DASXYJ010000136.1:0-3149 GCA_036502565.1 Gammaproteobacteria bacterium | reverse complement strand
TAACCCTGTACGACAACCGCAGCTTCGAGGCGAAGGTGGTGGGCAAGGATCCGGAGACCGACGTGGCGGTGCTGGAGCCGAAGAAGAAGATCGACGGCCTGACCGCCATGACCCTGGGCGATTCCGACAAGCTGCAGGTGGGCGACTTCGTGGTGGCCATCGGCAACCCCTTCGGCCTGACCCATACCGTGACCTCGGGCATCGTCTCGGCGCTCGGCCGCAGCGGCATCGAGGAGAACAAGTTCGAGAACTTCATCCAGACCGACGCTTCCATCAACCCCGGTAACTCCGGCGGCGCGCTGGTGGACCTGAACGGCAACCTGGTGGGCATCAACACCGCCATCCTCTCAGGCTCAGGCGGCAACATCGGCATCGGCTTCGCCATCCCCATCGACATGGCGCGCACGGTGATGGAGCAGATCATCAAGTACGGCAAGGTGGAGCGCGGCGTGTTGGGCGTGACCATCCAGAACCTGACGCCGGACATCGCCAAGGGCCTGAAGATCAGCGAGAACGCCGGCGTGGTGGTGACCCAGGTGCAGCCGGGCTCCGGCGCGGACAAGGCCGGCATCAAGCCCGGTGACGTGATCGTGTCCATCAACGGCCAGCCGGTGACCAGCAACAGCGGCCTCAGCAGCACCATCGGCGTGATGCGCATCGGCTCGCAGGTGAGCATCAACCTGGTGCGCGACGGCAAGCCCATGAGCGTGAACGCGACCATCGGCAAGAGCAGCGACGAGGACGAGGATGGCGCCGGCGAGCAGGACCTGCACGGCCTGGCGGTGAGCAACATCGAGAAGGGCTCGCCGCTCTACGGCCAGATACAGGGCGTGCTGATCAAGAGCGTGGAGCCGGACAGCGACGCCGCCGACGCGGGCCTGAAGGCCGGCGACGTGGTGGTGGCCGTGGCGCAGCAGGCGGTGAAGAACGTGGCGGAGTTCAAGAAGGCGGCCGCAGCCGCCGGCAAGGACGGCACGCTCTTTTTAACGATTCGTCGAGGCGATCAAATGTTCTACGTCTCCTTGGGTGGTTAGGCCAAGACTAACCAGAGAAAAAGGAAGAGCCCCGAAAGGGGCTCTTCTTTTTTAGTAGGACCACTTAAGGGAGAGTAGATAACTGTTTTCGGCAGCATCGGCGCCGACACTGACGCCGATGATCCATTGGCTATGGAACAGGTGGTAGAAGAACCCGGCACGCCCTGAAGTGTGGCCGGGGAAGTCGTCGTTCTCATCGTGGCGCACCCAGGCGTAGAGCTCCACGTCCTGCACCGGGACGGCGCGCACGCCTGTCTCCACGGCATAGCCGTGGGCGGCGGAACCGGGCGCGGCCTGGGGCTGGGTGCTGGCGCCGGTCCAGAGGAGCTCCGCGAAGTAACTGTGGCCCGAGGTGTCGGCGGTGTTGAGGCCGAGACCGGCGTCGTAGCGGCGCGTCGAGAAGGTGGTGTGGCTGGTGCGATCGAACTCGCCCACCAGGAAGGCGTTGGCGCTGAGGGCGTAACTGATATCCAGCTCCTCGCCGTGGCCCACGTCTTCCTTGCCGTAGGGCTGCGCCAGGAACAGCGCGGCTTGCACGTAGGAATACGCGGGGCCTTTGAGCGCCGGCGGCTTGGGTGGCGGCGGCGGTGGCGCGGTGCCGGGCGGCGGCGGAGCCGCCGGCTGCGTCGGCGCGGCAGCGGCTGCAGGCGGCGGCGTGGTGGCGGCCTGCGGCGGCGCGGCGGTGAGCGCCGGCAGCGGATACACGGGTGACGCGTGCGCTGCCGTCCATGACAAGCATAGGCACAGCCCCAGCAGCAGCGGGCGCTTCAGCATCCGATCACTCCGCATTATGTATGGTGCAGTTTCGCCTTGCGGCGCACAGCTGACATACATATATACTCAGCGCCGGGGCTTCCCACGATTTCTTCACACATCCTAAAAATTTCCAGGGAGATTCCGATATGTATAAGAGCAAGATCGTCATCGCCGCGAGCCTGCTGCTCGCCGCCGGCTCCGTGTTCGCCGCCGATGCGCCCGCCGCTGCCGGCACCATGGCTCCCGCCGCCAAGGCCGCGCCTGCCGCTGCCGCCAGCACCGCCGCCGCGCCGGCCAAGTCCGCCGCCAAGGGCCAGGTGCAGAAAGCCCAGTTCACCTCCGGCGTGGAGAACCACGAGCCGAAGGACAACCTGGACAGCCTGACCAACGACCAGACCCGCATCTTCTTCTACGCGGTGCTGGTGAACCTGCAGGGCCAGGAAGTGACCTTCCGCTGGAGCTTCAACGACGTGACCCAGGCCGAGGTCAAGCAGACCCCGACCTCCATGCGCTATCGCACCAACACCAGCAAGACCCTGGACCCGTCCAAGCTCGGCACCTGGAAGGTCGAGGTGGTGGACGCTTCCGGCGACGTGCTGACCTCCAAGACCTTCGAGTACAAGAAGGCTGATGCCTCGGCCGCTCCGGCTGCGGCGACGAAGTAAATAAAAAGACAGAGAGCATCCATGGCTGGATGGGAGAAGGGAGCCTTTCGGCTCCCTTCTCTTTTCTGAGACGGATCTTTTGACGGCCGCGTCCAAGACGTTATGCAACCAAGATCAAAGATCGCGACGTGCTCCGGACCGTGATGCCTGTTCCAGCGGCCGGACGGATCCAGTGCTATAGATGATGCACGGCTCCCTCAAGCCGCGACCTAAGGAAGGTGCAAGAACCATGAACGCCTTACGCAGCCTCGGCGCCGTGGCCGCCGGCTTGCTCACCCTGACGTTGCTCTGCGTGCTCACGGATGCGCTGCTGGTGGCGGCGCATGTATTGCCGGCGCCGCAAGCGCATCAGCCCTATGCCCTGGCCTCCCTCGGAATCGTGATCGTCTATTGCGCGGCCTATACGCTGGTGGGCGGCTACGTGACGGCGCGCCTGGCGCCGACCCGGCCGGTGGCGCACGCGGTGGTGTTGGGTGTGCTGGGGATGACCTTGAGCACCCTCGGTACGCTGCATCAGTGGCAGATCGGGAACGGCTGGAATGCCATCACGGTGGTGGCGGAAGGAATCCCGCTCTGTTGGTTAGGCGCGCTGATCTGGACGCAGCTGTTCCGGCCGAAACCCGCGCTCGCCTAAGCCTTAGTCAGAGCCCGCATCTTCGCCAAGGTGGTCTCGTCGGGCAGGCTGCCGGTCGCC